>CAZSVY010000019.1:0-19185 GCA_964610495.1 uncultured Methanosarcinales archaeon | reverse complement strand
AATGAGTACCTCCTGCCTGCCGATTTCTGGAAGGTGGTGGCATTCGTCAATAAGAACGGGAAGCTCAGCGCCACTGCCTACCTGCGCACGCAGAAGAATTATCTGGAGAGCATGGAGTTCTTCGACGATGAGTTCAAGACCTGGCAAGTGCCGGTAGCTCAGGTTGAGGCGCTGACCGGCTTATCATTCGACTTGCCTACAGATGCCGATCCTATGGCACGGGCAGCAGCTGGAAAGAGTCTGGAAAGTCAGAGGAGCAATACCCGGAGGATTCGCTCTGCTGCGGACATAATGCTCTGATACGATCGCTTGATGGTTGTTGCCTCGGATTAGACAATGAAGCACAGTCTTGCCAATGAACTAAAAGGGCTCAAGCCGACAAGCCATTTTTTTGCGTGTCGGCTTCACTTCATTTTGCGGGCAAGCTCAATAACTGGTAGCTTCATGTCTTATCCGCCTCGCCCAGCTCCAATTCCTTTCGCACCAGGCCGCCAATCGTCGGTGCCTTAGCGTGCGCTCAGGGAGTGCTTAGAGGACAGGGAGGTACTTTGCTGAACTCTGCTACTGCTCGTACCGTGCTCCAGAATACCGGTTCTCCGCAGCAAGACGCACCAGGCAGGCAAGCTACCCAGCGTATTGGCAATCGCCCCAATCTGGCCCAGCTCATACCTGCAGTGGTTAAGCAAAACGACAAGACAGTAGATATGATAGCTGTAATGGGGGCAGATGGAAATCTACAGGTAATATGCATTGCAAATGATGGGCTACTATACCTTATTTGGCAGGATAAGGCAGGTAGATGGTATTATTACGGACAGTTACCGGCAATGTATTAAGTTTTACATGAATTTGCTTTATGGTTTATGCATAATTTGTATCAAAATATATGCATTTTCTCAAAATCCTTCGATAACACATTTTAAGTCTAACGCCTTTGACCGGGGTTGGGCAACCCTTGGATATTGAAGGAAAGATTTTTATTTTCTGCCTGTTCTTATTTTCCATCCTTTTGGCTGGTTTACTTCGTGGTTTTGTTTAGTTCTGTATATTGTTTCTTAAGTCCATTGCCTTAGACATGAAAATAGAATTAGATAACCAAAGCAAAAACAAGAATTAATTAAAATATAGTGCGAGGAGTTCGATTCGAACACACGAACTCCTACGAGAATAGGTTCTGAACCTATTGCCTTTGACCTGGCTGGCAATTCCTGCACATGGTTTAATCTTAAATAAAATATAGTTCGCTATGTTAAACTCTGAATCTGGTGCCTTTGACTTGACTTTTACTGCAGCTCAGAAGAAACGTAGGGTATTAGTTATAACCTGTATCACAATATATTAGGTAAATTCTACACGAATAACTTTTCAAGACTTAAAGGCTCCAAATGTAATTCTTATTGGAGTTGGAAACATATAACGACTATGTTTATCGGGGATTCTATAGCTTTTTCATCACGTGTGATCAATCTGAATTTTTCCATATTTTGTCCCCATTTAACTTTGCGAAGTTATTCATATCAAACTCCCTAAATAATTTGGTACTATGTCTTCGCTTTTTTATTTTTAATCGGACGTTGTTTTCTATAGCATAACTTCTTGATATATTCTATCAAAACTATATATTTATATAGTTCTTTTGCCCATACTCTTCTTACTGTTGTAGAATAACCTTAAAAATCAGAAACGAGGAGAAACAGTTTTTTGACTCAAGAATGTTCTGATGAATCAGGCGAATCGGACCGTGACCGTAGTTTCTTGTGTTTTTTTGGACTGCATAAATGGAAGCGAAAAAGCGGAGCATTGTGTTTTTTGCCAACAGTGCTCGAAAAACGCTATGAATGCATACGTTGTGGCAAATACAAGGTGATGTTTGAAAGGGAGAACAGCTCTTACAGTCTTCCTGCTGGCAGGTCTTAACTCAAAGGATCTACAGGCCCCTATATTTTTTCTCTTATTTTTCTCTTATTTTTCTCTTATCTTTCACCTTAATTTTCATCTCACTTCTTCTCTCTTTCAATTAATTTCATGCGGTCCTTCGATTGTTTTACCGATGTCCTTTCCCTTGCTCGTAAAGTTAATCTATCTTAACTTTGTTTGTTAGAACTATGAAACGAATTGTGATTCTCGATTACGGGCTTGGAAACCTCCGCAGTGTTCAAAAGGGGCTCGAACACGTCGGATCCAGTCCCGCAATCTCCGGGGACCCTGAGGAGATTCTTGCCGCAGACGGTTTGATCCTCCCGGGGGTCGGCGCTTTTGTGGATGCGATGAAGTGCCTTGCCCCCATCAAAGGGATTATAGAAAAGTACGCACGGTCAGGCAAGCCGATGCTCGGGATCTGCCTCGGACAGCAGGTTCTCATGAGCTCTTCTGAGGAAGGAAAGCTGACTGACGGGCTTGACCTTATCTCTGGCAAGGTGCTGCGCTTTCCTAAATCCGAATTAAAGGTACCTCACATTGGCTGGAACAATCTTAAAATCAAGCAGGATCACCCTCTGTTTGAAGGTATTTCTGACAACTCTTTCGTATACTTCGTACATTCCTACTACGTGGACACAGCGTCCGAAAATACCCTTGCAGCCTGCAATTACGGGCTGGATTTCTCAGCGTCTGTCGTAAACTCGAAAGGCAATGTGATGGGCACCCAGTTCCACCCTGAGAAAAGTGGAACTATAGGGTTGAAAATTCTGAAAAACTTCGTAGAAATGTGCTGACAGGGTTTATCAGGGAATTTCCCCTTATGCTTGAAGTTTATTTTTTCATTTTTCCGGATAAATTGAATTCTGACTCCCGGGATGATTAATTTCTGATTGATAGCACTTTACTAAATCGTCTGAAATCAACAGACTACCTGAAATCAATAGATTGATACTTGAATGCCAAACGATCCTGCCCTGCACACCTTTTAGGGCAGAAAAATCTGCAAGAGATGGTTACTATGGATATAGAAGGCTATGCAAAACGGGCTCTCAGGGAGGACCCTTCAAACGAAGCAGGGCTTGAAGCAAAGCTGGCTTCAAGAATTCTTGAAATTAAGCAAATAAGCCCGGAAAGGGCTCATGAGATCGCGGCTGCGGTCGTTTGTGAAGCAAAAGCAACACTTGATGTGGAAGGAGATGTGTTGAGCCCTACTCTCTCAGGCGTTTCAATGGGAGAGTTCGGAGTGGGCTCCAGGGGCACAGGGGACTTTTACGTCCACTCCAAACTAGGGGAAGTCATAGGTAAGACAGGTGCAGTTGTGGATAGCTCCCAGCTTGACGACTCAGGGGTTGTCAAAATCGGTGAAGACTACCTGGTGGTCACGATTGACGGTATTCACTCTCGCCTGAGCGACTTTGCTTTTCTTTCGGGCTTTCATGTAGCCCGGGCAGCTCTGCGTGATGTATATTCTATGGGAGCCCGCCCCCTGGCAATGCTTTCCGACATTCACGTAGCAGACGACGGAGATGTCGCAAAGATATTCGACCATATTGCAGGCATAACCACGGTCTCGGAACTTACCGGAATACCTCTTATTACGGGAAGCACGCTTCGAATCGGCGGGGACATGGTCATAGGTGAACGCATGACAGGAGGCGTTGGGGCTGTAGGCATAACCTCTTCGCTTACCTCGCGGAACCGGACAGAAGCGGGAGACCTTATCCTTATGACCGAAGGGGCAGGCGGGGGTACGGTTTCTACAACTGCGCTTTACTACGGCATGCATGAGGTTGTGGAAGAAACTATTAATATCCGTTTCCTGGAGGCCTGCGAAGTCCTGCTGCAATCCGAGCTGCATAAAAAGGTCCATTCGATGACTGATGTTACCAATGGCGGAATCCGGGGCGATGCCAAGGAAATCTCAAAAACCGCAGGTGTAAAACTGGTCTTTGAAGAGGAAAAGATAAGAGCTCTTGTGAACCTCAAAGTGCTTTCAATGCTTGAGCGCCTGAAAATCGACTACCTGGGAGTTTCTCTCGATGCCCTGCTCGTAATTGTCCCCCCTGTATATGTCGATGAGATCCTTGATACTGTCAGGGCTGCAGGTATTAAAATTGATGTTATTGGGCGCGTTGAAGACGGAAGCGGGGCTGAAATTTTCTTAAATGGAGAGCGCAGGGACTTCGTACCGAAATTCAGGGAGTCTGCCTACACACCTGTAAAAAAAGTCCACGGCGAAGAGAATCCCAGGGATTTTGAAGAAATGAGAGCAGCAATTGATAAAGCTGCACTTGAAGCTATTGAAAAGAAACAAAAAGTCCTCGAAAAAATAAGAAACAAATAAAGCCCTTTTTAAAAAGGCTTTAGCGAAAATTGCTCAGATCAGGTTAAGCCCCGGACTTAAACCCTGAAATCAGTAAATCGTTAATTTAAGGCAAAAATTAAAACGAAATTGAGCCGAAGAAGAGGGAATAATTACATTTTCCTTTTTACTAAGAGCACTTCCCTTACTTTTCCAGTGATTTCGACCTCTACTTTCGGTTTAATTTCCTCTTCCGAGCGAGCTTTCCAGTATTCGCCTTTATAACGGACATATCCTGTTTTTCCGGGCTCCAGGGGATCTATGGTCTGGGCAGTCTCCCCTATGAATTCTCCAATGACCGGTTTTTTCTTTCTTATCTCGGTTACTTTGTAGACTGCAAAAACCAGGAACAGGCCGAAAACAATCGTGGGGGCAACAACTGTAAGGGCAAGAAGCCTGCGGAATTCTGGAGTGTAAATATTTTCGCTTCCCATGGGTACAAGGAACAGGCTCCCTATTATGAGACTGATAAGTCCCGCAAGCCCCAGAATGCCGAATCCGGGGGAACTGATTTCAAGAATAAGGAGTCCTACCCCTACAAGGATGAGGAAGACTGCTGCTATATTAATATCAAAGCCTGTACCTATCAACCCGAGTACGATTGAAATGATCCCTAAAACTTCTGCCCCGACCCCAGGGCTTGAAATTCCGAAAATTATTCCATAGAGCCCTATGGTCAGAAGAAGGGAGGAAATAATCGGGTTTGAGACGAGCCTTAAAAAGGAAAGAGGAAGGGGAGGTTCGTAGTTTTCTATCCCTGCATCTTCGGTTTGCAGGATTTTTCCCTTTACCTGCTGTCCGTCAGTCTGTGTCAGCAGGTTCGGGATCGAAGGAGCTACATATTCTATTACGCCGGTTTCCAGGGCTTCCTGCGCGTCAAGATTTTTGTTCTTCGTTATGACCTCTTCTGCAAAGGTCTCATTTCTCCCGTGCTTACTGGCGGTTGTAACCGAAAACTTGACAAGGGCGTTTATTATTTTTTCGTCTTCTATGGGTTTTGTCCCTTCTGCCGACATCTGAACGGGCTGGGCTGATCCGATAACCGTGAAGGGCGCCATTGCAGCAATGTCTGTTCCCATAAGGATTAGAGTGCCGGCTGACCAGGCTTTTCCGCTCTCGGGCACATACCCGATAACTGGCACGCTTGCATTCTCAATTGTCCTTATGATTACCTGGGTTTCATCCAGCCCTCCGCCTGGGGTATCCAGGCTGATTACGAGAGCCTCAAAGTTTTCGTTTTCAGCTTTTTCTATTGCATCCGCTATAATATCGTCTGAGGCCGGAGTGATAGCTTCGGATATTTCAAGCACGAGCACTTTCTCTTGAGGCCCTGCCTCCGCGGAGGGTATAGCGACGGCTGTGAAAATGAAGCACAGGAAGAAAATAAAGAGGAAATGGGGAGCCCTTTCTACAGGCATGATTATCGGTCCTTCTTGCTTATCCCTTTCCTTCAGTTTTTTTTGCAATTATTATCCCTTTCTTTCAGCCCTTTTTGCCTTTATTGTACTTTTCTTTCGGCAATAGCCCGAGATAAAGCCGCTATATTTCCGGTTTCAACCGATTGGGACTGTGTAACTACTATGAGATTCTTTTCCCTCGCAATCTCGGCTAAAGTTTGAAGTTCCCTCAGTTTGATTGCTGTGGGTGTTCCCTCATAGAGGGTAGCGGCCTCTTTCATTTTCTGGGCAGCCTGAAACTCTCCTTCCGCAAGGATAATCCTGGCACGCTTTTCCCTTTCGGCTTCAGCCTGTTTGGCAATTGCTCGCTTCATTGTTTCGGGCAGGGAGACGTCCCTGATTGTAACCCCTGTAACCTTGATTCCCCACGGATCGGTATACGCGTCCAGAAGCTCCTGAATTTGCTTGTTGATATTTTCTCTTTCCGAAAGCAGCTCATCAAGCTCCATCTGGCCCATAACGTCTCTCAGGGTAGTCTGTGAAAGGGTAGAGGTTGCAAACATATAATTTTCGACCTGAGTTATGGCAGCTCCAGGTTCCACGACCTTGTAATAAACAACGGCATCTACTTCAACCGTGACGTTATCCTTGGTGATTACAGCCTGCTTGGGTACATCGATTGTAACAACTCTCAGATCTATTTTCATAGCTCTGTCTACAATAGGGATAATCAGGAAAACTCCTGGCCCCTTTATGCCGCTGAGGCGGCCCAGCCTGAAAATGACCACTCTCTCATATTCGTTAACCATTTTTATGGATTGTGAGAGTATTAATATTACAACTATTAATACAGGAAGATATAATGGGCTGGCAAATTGACTGGCAAAGATATTCATAATTTCTATGACCTCTTATTTCATTAATGTTTAAATTAGATTTAATAATAATTAAGTATTCTTTGTTAGGAAAGTTAATACACAAAGTTTCTATAAAGTAAGCATTCATGATTCAAAAATTTTGTACTATGTACTCTCTAAGTATCTGAAAAACTATACTCTTACTTATTATTACTTTCTATCCCAGGATTCTCTATAAGACTTCGGTTTTTCAGATTTTTGGGGATATCTGAGAATAAATCAGATAATAAATAAATGTCAGACATGCAGATACCTGATTGTTATGAAAATATGAAGAGGCTGCTCAGAGATTCATTCTGATAAATAGTTATCTCTGAAAATACTTATACCTGGAACATAGAAAATACAAAACAGGTAAAAAGTGAGTTGACAGGGAAAGAAAGGACCAGGATGATATTGATTTCTGGCCTGGATACGGCCGCATAGTTAGATCAGTGTATTTCAGAGCTAACAAAATGAACAATAAACGCTGTAAGGTTCAGGAATTTGTTCTGAGCCGCAAACAGCAGAGCAAGAAAGCGCAGGTTCGGAAGAACCATCGGTGTTGATATTAATGAGTAAGGAATGTCCAGACTGCCACGGACGTGGCTATGAAGTTGTTTCAACTGAGATCTGCCCTCAATGTAAGGGTAAAGGTAAATCCAAATCAATTGATTTCATGAAAATGTCAGAAAAAAATCTTGACAATTTTTTGAAAAATGGCGCAGCATGTACGAAATGTAAAGGTACTGGAAGTATTGAAGTAACCACTCCCTGTGGAACCTGTGAGGGACTCGGGAAGATATACACATGTAAGGTTTGTGGAGAACGCATTGAGAATCCCGGTGATCCCGAGGAAGAAATATGCGATTCCTGTGCTCGTTCACAATATGTTTATGCCCTTGATGAATCCTGCGACCTCAAGGATGTGGAGGCAGGAAAACTTTACCACGGGATAGTAAGCAGTAAAGCTTCTTTCGGGGTCTTTGTGGACCTTAACCCTCACGTAAGAGGGCTCATGCACTCCAGCAATGTCGGAGTTCCTCCTGAAGTCGGGGATGCCGTGATCGTCCTGGTAAAAAGCATCAAAGCCGGAGGAAAGCTGGACCTGATCCCAAAAACCCTTAAGAAGTACGAAACTATCGAGCTTGAAAAGGAGCTTCCACTCAAGAATTCAGCTGAAATAGACCCCAGTATGAAGGGCAGGCTCGTTAGAATCGAAGGAGAGGTTATTCAGGTAAAGCAGACCAGCGGGCCCACTATTTTTACTATTGGCGATGAGGGTGGCTTTGTCCCCTGCGCAGCCTTTGAAAGTGCAGGGAAGAGGTCTTATCCGCATATTGATGTGGGAATGATCGTTTCCATGACCGGAGAAGTGACTCTGCGGGATGACCAGGTCCAGATCGAGGTCATGAGCATGAAATTGCTAACCGGGGAGAAGGAAGCAGCTGTCCGGGGCAGGGTTGAGAAGGTAATTGACGAAAAGGCGTCTCCTGCGGATATTCCTTTCCTTGTCGAAAGCGAGATTATGGAGAAACTTAAACCGAAAATGCTCCATGTCGCCAAAGAAATCAAAAAAGCTATCTTCCATTCAACCCCGATTATTCTCAGGCATCATGCCGATGCTGACGGAATTACCTCAGCAATTGCAATTGAGAGGGCAATCCTTCCCCTAATTACGGAAATCGGGGGAACGGATGCGGAATATTATTTCTACAAGCGTGCTCCTTCCAAAGCTCCTTTTTATGAGCTTGCCGATGTTACGAGGGATATTTCCTTTGCGCTTGAAGATCTTTCCAGGCACGGGCAGAAGATGCCGCTTGTAATCCTTGTAGATAACGGATCAACCGAAGAAGACGTCCCCTCCATGCGGCAGGCCAGAGTCTACGGAATCAATATGCTTGTTATTGACCATCACCATCCGGATGAGATTGTTGACCAGTACCTTATAGGGCACGTAAATCCTGCGCATGTTGGAGGGGATTTCGGGGTTACTGCCGGAATGCTCTGTGCTGAAGTTGCTCGTATGATCAATCCCGACATCAGCGATACGATAAAACATCTTCCGGCGGTTTCGGCAGTAGGGGACCGTTCAGAGGCTCCGGAGGCCGGCAGGTACATATCTCTTGCCTCGGACCGTTATACCCTTGAAGAGCTGAAAGAAATGGCCCTGGCCCTGGACTATGAACAGTTCTGGCTGAAATTCAGCAGTGGAAAGGGCCTCATCGACGACATCCTGGATCTCGGGGATCACGAAACCCATAAAAATCTGGTTTCCCTGCTCTGCGAACAGGCAAATAACATGATAAAGGAACAGCTTGAAACCTGCCTCTTTAATGTCAAGTCTCATAAGCTGGCAAATGGGGCTATCATGAATGTGATAGATGTTGAAAACTATGCACAGAAATTCACCTTCCCGCCACCCGGAAAAACCTCAGGAGAAGTTCATGACGTACTTACCAAAAGGAATCCGGATAAACCCGTGGTAACCCTCGGATACGGCCCTGACTTTGCGGTCATCCGTTCCAAGGGAGTGCTTATGAACATTCCGAGAATCGTCAGGGAACTCAGGGAAGAAATGAAAGGTGCAGGCGTCAGTGGAGGAGGGCATCTTGTCGTGGGCAGCATCAAGTTCGTAGAAGGAATGAGGACTGAAGTGTTATCAAAGCTTGCCGAGAAAATAGCATCAGCAGAGGTACAGTATTAAAGGGCTTTAATAAGCCTCTTTCCCTCCCTTTGCTTCTACTCCGGGCAGAAAAATTCTATTCTTAAAATGTGCTCTTAAAAAGTACTCTTAAAAAGTACTCTTAAAGTGTGCCATTCTTTATGAACTCTATTTTCAAAAAAGTCCGTTCTTATGAAATTCTATTCTTAGAAGAGGTTCGTTCTTAAGAAATTTATTTCTGAGAAATTCAATTCACCGTACAAGAGTTCTTAAAAAAAGCTGCAAATTTTGGGAAACCTTTCTCAGGGAAAGGCTTCCATGCAAAAGGGTTATTAACTGTTTATCTTTACTTTGCCTTTCAGTCCACGCGTACTATCCTTACAAGAGACTGGATCGGAACATTAGCGATCATATCCGCACCTTTTTTGTCTACAAGGACCACTACAACCCTCGGTTTTGCGCCCATTTCCCTAAGTTGCTCAATGACTTCCATCGTTGTAGAACCTGTGGTAATAACGTCGTCCACGATCACGCAGTTTTTGCCGGCAACGCTTCCGAAGTTCCTGCTTATTGTTCCTTTCTGGCCTGGCTGGACTACGTCCTGTCCTTTACGGGAATGATAGAGGGCAAAGTCAGCTCCCATTTCATTTGCCATCATGCTTGCCAGGGGGATGCCGCTGGCTGCGACACCGACAACCACATCGACTTCGGCGTTTGTTTTTTCCAGAGTCTCAAGCACCATATCGCAGAGCGCAAGCGAGATGTAGTGGAGCCGGGTAGCACTTTTTCCTATACTGCTCCAGTTTACGGAAATATCCTTCGGAGCGGGGGCCGCTACTTCTTTTTTTGAACGGGTTAAAAGCCAGGTAACCGTTTCCCTTGAAACGTTGAGTTCGTCGGCAATCTGGCCGGTTACAAGCCCGTTGCTTTGCAGTTCCACAGCTTTCTGGATTAAATCTTCTATATTCTTCATGCCTCCATTCCCACCTGAAATTTTATCTGGCCGTATTTTTCGGCACGTTTTACAACTTATTCACAACGCTGCCTGGAATACTGCCTGGAAAACTATATTCAAATGTGCATTCTCTCAATTAAAGACACTATTACATTATCAAGCATTATATCTTTTTCTTCAACTCAAGAATGACTCTTTTCTTTTCTACTTTTTTTCCTCTTTTTCTTGAGGGGGGAACCGCAGATAGGGCAGACATCCCCTTTGTCAAAAGTTTTTCTGCAGCCTATACACTGCTTTTGCCAGATAATAATATCCTTAATTTTTTTCTGGGCAATGGGCTTAACCTGAATCCCAAGCTGCACGGCAACGTTCTGGACTGCATAATCATCCGTAAGCAGTATGCCCCTGTCCCTGTATTCAAGAGCCTTTGCAAGGATCTCAAGGTCTGTTTTTGAGAGTTCTTCGGAGTCCCGGGTATGCTCAGCCATTTTTCGAACTTCTTTTACCATTTCGGGATCTGGCCATTCCACACGTAACCCTCCTTCTTTTGCAAGGTCAAAACGAAGCTCTGCGTCCCTGCTTTTCAATTCATCCGCAACCGAAGGGACGGTAATCATCAGGGAACTATCCAGGTCGCAGTTACCCATTATAAAAACTGCTGAATCTGCTATGTAACAGGTCATTTTTCTTCTCTTTTCTCTTTTAGTATATAATTTGTTGTCTCGCCCGAGTCCCGTCTCGGGAGGACGGCCCGAATTACATCTTTGCAGTACGCTGCCCTTTTCGCTCACTTCGTTCGCTCAAGAGGGCTAATTTATAAACAAAGATATTTAGTTGCATTTAAAAGGGCTGATTCATGACTACGAGAAACTGTTTTTTTGCTCAACAGGGCGAATTTATGAGAATGAAACCATGTCTCGCTTGGCCAACGGATTAATTATTAGGTTAAATCTTTTCATGCTTTCGATTTTTCGCGTCGGTCGGGAACGGTAGTGAAATTAGAGCCAGAGATAGCGCGGTACAAGATATTGCAAAATATCGAAACCAAATAAGCCGTTTCTTTTTGTATTTCCGATATTTTCATCGTTTTCGTGATTTTAAAGGTTTGAACGGGGATTTTTGCCCTTCAAGGTGTATTAATCAAAAATTGATTTATAAATGAATTAAAAGAATGAATTAAATATGCCTGCTTAATGGGATATAATTTTGATAAAAATATTTATTAAAATCTGAGGTCTCGAACTTTTCAAAATTAGATTTTGAGCGTTGAAGTTTGAGTTATTTCTCAGCACTTCAGAAGCTCTCGCCCTTTCGCTGTTTTCTTAATCCTGAAACTTTTTGAAAGGGCTTGAGCTTGAAGGGATTTTTATTTAAAGGAATTATACGCTTTTCAGGTCTTATATTTATTTAGGACAGATTTCTTTGAGGCCGGAGGCGACATCGGCCAGAAGTTCGATAGGAATTCCCATGATCATTTCTTCTTCTGAGATCTTGGTGTACGTCCGGCTGCCGCTGCAGCCGACTGTGACTCCGATTTTGCCTTCTTTATATACCTTTACAACGCCGTCCGAGCACAGGCTTTGCTTTCCTGCAAAGCTGGATTCAATCCTGCCGCCCGTTTTATACATCATGGCCTGTGTAAGTAGCATAACCTGTCTTGGGGTGCAGATAACCACAACGACATCCGGAGTAAATGTGGTTTTTTCCAGGGGAGAATACAGGATAGCCTCGGTTGAATTCGGGGGGAGCTTGGAAACCATTTCAAGGGTACGCCTTGCAGCACCCTGGGTGCTGAATTGTTTGAGTCCTTTAAAATAGAATTCCCCGCTTGCGACTTTAGGAGGCATTTCGCCAAGGCCCATTGCACCGGCTCCGCCTTTGCACATCTGGTCTTCGATCAGGGTATAGAACTCCTCGCCAGTTCTTCTTACTCTGTCAACCAGCTGGCAGTGTCTCATAGCCTCATCTACTTTTTTAATTCCCTCGGGAATTTCTCCTCCTTTCGGAATCAATTTTACTGCAACAGGAGAAGTCGTGAGTTTCAGGCACTCTACCATTTCCTGTCCATATTTATTTATCTCTTTTATATCCATTTTCTCAACTCGGGTTTTGAAATTTTTATTCCTTCTGAGATAGTAATATTATTTTAACACTTTTTAAGCATTTTTGAGGGCATTCTTTTTTGTCAGTTATGGACAAGTTACACATACCCAACTTTTGATCAAAGTTTTTTGAAAATTTTGCATTTTTGATCAAACTTTTTAGAAAAAAGTTTGAGATTCGATATAAGCATTCCCGAGTTCATATATATACAGGCAATTTTTCACAGTACTACCACTTCCTGCGGGTTTTATTCCGTACTGTGGACATTTCCAAAGGAACTAAAAGGGTCGTATGGAAAATTCACTCCAACTTATCAAAGATAATTTCCATCTTTCCCATTTCTCGAGCAAGATTTTTCGAAATCATGCCGTTTTCGAGCCAGCAAGCGTTCATTACTGCTGCCGGAACGAGACAGGTAGGTGTAAGGGGCGTTTCAGCCATTTTCTGGCCAAGTACGGTTTCGGGCCCTCCCATAAGATCTTTCATTCCCATATCAAAATGTGTGCCCCATTTCCTGAGTTTCTCGCATGTAGTCTTAATATGTACGTGAGTGTTCTTTCCTTCTTTTGTGGCAATTATTTTTGTTGTATGCCCGCATATCGTGTTCAATGAAATTTCCGTAACCATCTATTTTTTCTCCTGGTAACGATTATTTTTCTCTTCTTAAATGCCGTATCCTCTTCGGGCGTCAAAAGTTTCAATAAAAAATTAATATTTCAGTCTGGATTTAACCTGCAAAGCAATTCATTCACTTTATTTTTATATAATTTTAAGCATATGCTTTTTTCCTTCACCTGCGTTCATGGACTTAATTTTGGCTTATCTTCATATTTATGTTTATGACTTTTCAATCTATATTTACAGCTTTGTAATCTATATTTGTCAGTCTGTAATCTACTTTTACAAGGTCAGGCACCTCTACCCAGGCAGGGCCCAAAATTGAGTTTTTCTCAAGCTGCCTGATCGCAAAGTTCTTATACGATTCTATTTGTATTGATTAGTCCATAGCAAATATGCTAATTAAGTACTCCTGTTAATATAATTAATATATAATCAGAGCAATTAAGCTACGGATAGGTATGCTTTTGCCCTGACACGATCACCAGATCAGGATTACAATATAAGATCAGGATTACAGTATATTTACAATCGGAAAGTACAGAAATAATCACTAAGGACAAACATTGATTATAATTTCAATACACGATGAGGTTTTAATATGAGATGGCAAGGTAACTCCAGAAGAAAAGTGACCGGTGGGAAAATTATTGCTGCCCGCGGGAAGCGCAAATTTGAAATGGGCCGCGAATCTGCGGAGACTCGTATAAGTGAAATAAAAAGGAAAAATGTCCAAACAATGGGAGGCAACAGGAAGGTAAGACTTCTCCAGTGCAATGTTGCAAACGTAACCAACCCCAAAGACGGAAAGACCGCCCCTGCCCCCATTGAGACAGTTCTCGACAACGCTGCGAACAAGCACTACATCAGGCGTAACATCCTGACAAAAGGCTCCGTAATAAGGACTCCTCTTGGAACTGCGAGAGTTACAAGCAGACCAAGCCAGGATGGAGTCGTAAACGCTGTATTGATTGAATAATTTCCGTAAAATTTTCCCCGGAAACCGGGGGTTCTTTGTCAAATTCCCTTACCTTTGTGCCGGTGACCAATATGGATGAAAAGATTCGACATATACTGGAAATTCTTGAAAACGATGCCCGAACAAGTCCGGAGGAAATCTCATCCCTTACAGATATGTCTGCACAGGAGGTTTCCCAGACGATCGCAAAACTTGAAGAGACGGGAGTTATCCGGCACTACAAGACCATAGTTGATTGGGACCTGGTCGGGGAAAACTATGTTTATGCCGTGATTGAGCTGAAGGTTACTCTCGAGCGCAATCAGGGCTATCAGGCAATTGCAGAGCGAATCTACAAGTTCCCGGAAGTCAGGTCAGTCAGGCTCTTATCCGGGAATTATGACATATCCCTTACTGTCCGGGGAAAATCGATGAAGGATGTGGCTTTTTTCGTAGCAGAGAAAATTGCAACCCTTGATCAGGTACAGAGCACATCAACCCACTTCGTACTGAAAACCTATAAAGAAGATGGGGTTATCCTCCATGAACCTGAATCGATTAAACGGCTACCAGTGTCGTTTTAATACGAGCTGGATTAAAGCCTGATCTCCCTCTCCGATTTTACATTTTAGAGTACTCATACAGTTTTTTATAGGGGTGTTTTGCTTGAGACCTCCATGCGATCCTTCTAAGTTTGTTGCCAATGCTGTGAAAAATATTCCACCTTCAGGAATACGCCGTTTTTTTGATCTGGTTTCCGGACTTGAGGATATAATCTCCCTTGGTGTAGGAGAGCCTGACTTTATTACTCCCTGGCACATCCGTGAAATGTGTATTCATTCTCTGGAAAAGGGGCAAACTTCATATACCTCAAATTACGGGCTTCCGGAACTCAGAGACGAACTTACCAGAACCTATTACGGGCGCTACGGTCTGGACTATGACCCTTCGTCCGAGATACTCATCACTACAGGTGTGAGTGAAGCTCTGGATATAGCAGTAAGGACAGTGGTCAATCCTGGTGATGAAGTTATCATCGTCCAGCCCTCTTATGTGGCATATGTACCTTCTGTTGTTCTTGCAGGGGGCAAGCCTGTTATCGTTCCCACCCACAGGGAGGATGAGTTTAGCCTTACTGCAGAAGCCCTCAAACCTGCGATCACGAACAAAACAAAGGCAATAATTCTCAACTTCCCTAACAATCCTACGGGAGCGATCATGACACAGGAAGATCTCGAGGGGATTGCCGACCTTGTTGTGGAGAACGATCTGTTTGTTATCTCGGACGAAGTTTATGAGTGCCTGACCTATGGGAGCAAGCATGTCCCGTTCTCTTCCCTTGAAGGCATGAAAGAGCGGACTGTCATGCTCAACGGGTTCTCCAAGGCTTATGCAATGACAGGGCTCAGGCTCGGTTTTGCAATGGGCCCCTCTGAGATCATACACTCAATGATGATGATTCACCAGTACTCCATGCTTTGTGCCCCCATAACCGCCCAAATAGGAGCAATCGAAGCCCTCCGCAACGGTAAAGAGGAAATGGAACGGATGGTCCGGGAATATGACCGACGCAGGCATTTTATTGTCAGGGGCTTTAACAGGATAGGGCTTGAATGCTGCAACCCCAAAGGGGCATTTTACGCTTTCCCCTACATAGGGAATACCGGCCTCTCTTCCTCCGAGTTTGCAGAGCGCCTTCTGGACGAAAAGAAAGTCGTTACAATTCCCGGAGACGTCTTTGGGGAGCCAGGTGAGGGCTTCCTGCGCTGCGCCTACGCAGCATCCATAGATGATATCAGAAAAGCACTGGACAGAATGGGAGACTTTGTGGACGGATTAAAGCAGTGAACTCTGCCGAATCTTTCCGGACCTTTCCAGATTCTTTTCAAAATTTTCATTAAATCTTATTTTTATTCGATTACCGTTCGCTAACTTTTTTTTAGTATTCGCTTAATTCCATCAGGTTCGATGGAATGGTTTGCCATATTTTTTAGCCTTATTTTTCTTATTTTGATTCATTTTCTTAGCCTTACTTTTCTTATTTTGATTCATTTTCTTATATTTGATTCACTTGATTTGTTTGATTCATTTTGCTCATGTCTGATTTGATTTTTGAGGGGACTTCTCAGACTTATAACTCCTGCGGCTGCCGAAGTTAGTTAATTATATATACAATTTCCAGGCTCAATTAGCTTGACGTTTATGAAACCCATTATTCCTGAAGATGAGCGTTCTAAAGAACCTCTTGATACGGATAGAATAATTTATCACCCGGACATGATAAGGGCCAATGAATGGATCCTGAACGAGTATGAAGCCCCTTTCAGAGAGCTCTGTATCTTCGTTCCCTGCGCCAAAAGAAAACCCTATCATGAAAGTCCTTCTCATAAAAAATTCGATAGAATCATTTTCGGGATTGCAAAACCTGAAGATGTGCATATAGTAACCTTTGGAACCTGCGGGATTACGCCGAGGGAACTTGACACACAATATCCTTTCATGCATTACAGTTTCATGATGGGAAAATGTAATGTATCAAAGATCAAACGAGATTTCATAAAAATGGAAAGCGAAAGGCTTGCGGCTTACCTTGAAAAAACAAGGAAAAACTACAAACACAGGATAGCTTACTGTATAGGAGATTTCCGAACTGCAATGGAGAAAGCCGTGGAAATGGTTGATATAGAGGTCGTTATCGTGCCCAGGGAATCAACGATCCAGAAAATGATTCAGCCCGATAAGCCCTTCATTTACAACAGCCTCTCCTCAAGAGAGTACCTTCAGGACTTTTCAGATGCGATTACTGACGCTTTTAAGCTTCCCAGAAGGGAAGTAGGCCTCAAAGAAGATCTTTCGGTTGATGATGCTGACTGGTATCTCCTCTAAAATTTAGTTCCTCTTTATCTTTTAACAAAGGTAAAGCTTGAAGTTCCTTTCTTTCGCAAATCCCATAAATTTAAACTGAATGTCATAACACCTCTTTATTTCTATGGGAGCGCAGAGGGTCATGAATACCCTGACCTTTGCAGGCTGTCCGAAGATTACTTTCAGTAATAAAATGAATTCTTTTTAGTTTAAAGGTTTCAAATGCTTTCCTTTTGTTATCTTTTCATTCTGAAAATGAATTGTCGGACAGCCTTTTTAGGTGGGGTGGCCGCCCGAATTTGGTTTTTAGTCTCTTGAAGCTGGTATAGGTAAGTCTCTACAAATCCTTTTTTTCGATTTAAGATATTTATTTACTAACTGTGATATATTTAGACCTGGTTTCAGTACTAATGCTTCCTGAATCATTAACTGTTAAACTAACAGTGTATTGTCCTGTTTTATTGTATACATATACCGGATTCTTTTCTGTTGAAGTATTTCCATCTCCAAAAGCCCATGTCCATGAAGCTGGTGATCCTGTGCTGTTGTCAATAAAACTGACATTAAGCGGTGCAGACCCTGAGGTTGGAGATGCGGAAAAAGCAGCGACAAGGGAGTTTGAAACCGCAATATAGCCAGTCTTTATCAACACATTACTGCCATTCTCATTACTTGCTGTCAATGTGACAGGATAAAGTCCTGATTTATTGTATGTGTGTACTGGATTCTTTTCCATTGAAGTATTTCCATCTCCGAAATTCCATCTCCATGCAGTCGGTGCCCCTGTGCTCCTGTCAGTAAAACTGACAGTAAGCGGCACTTTTCCTGAAGTAGGAGATGCAGAGAAGCTGGCAGCAGGAACATTTGAGACGCCTGAGACCGCAATATGGCCGGTTTTTGTCAATCCATTACTGCCGTTTGTATTGCTTACTGTCAACGTAACAGAATAATTCCCTGATTCACTGTATGTGTGCACTGGATTTTGTTCGGTTGAATTAGTCCCGTCTCCAAAAGTCCATCTCCATGCTGTTGGCGATCCTGTACTCTGATCAGTGAAATGAACAGTAAGAGGCGCATCTCCTGAAATAGGCGACGCATAGAAGCTGGTGACAGGAGCATTTAAAACACTTGAAACCGCAATACAGCTGGATTTTGTCAAGGAATTGCTGCCGTTCGCATTTCTTGCTGTCAGTGTAACAGCATATCGTCCAGATTTATTGTATACATGTACGGGATTTTCATCTGTCGAAGTTTCCCCATCTCCGAAATTCCATCTCCATGCAGTTGGCAACCCTTTGCTCTGGTCAGTAAAATGAACAGTAAGCGGCACTTTTCCTGAAGTAGGAGATGCAGAGAAACCGGTAACAGGAGCATCCAGAACGTTTGAAACCGCAATATAGCCGGTTTTTGTCAATGCATCACTGCCGTTTGCATTACTTGCGGTCAATGTAACATTATATCGTCCTGATTTATTGTATGTATGTACGGGATTCCTTTCTGTTGAATTACTTCCGTCTCCAAAAGTCCATTTCCATGTAGTTGGCGACCCTTTGCTCTGGTCAGTAAAATCAACTGTAAGAGGTACACTTCCTAAAGTTGGAGTTGCTGAAAAGGCGGTGACAGGAACAATATAATTTGGATTCGATACCACACTGTCGTTTTCAGAAGTTACGTTTATACAGCTAGATTTTTGTACCCTATCACTGCCCCCCTCATTACTCGTCGTCAAAGCAACAGTGTAATTCCCTGACTTATTGTATATGTATACAGGATCCTTTTCTGTTGAAGTATTTCCGTCTCCGAAAGACCATTTCCATGCAGTTGGCGACCCTTTGCTCCTGTCAGTAAAATGAACGGTAAGAGGCATATTTCCCGAAGTAGGAGATACAGCGAAGCTGGTAACAGGAGTATCTGATACATCTGAGACAGCAATATAGCCGGTTTTTGTCAACGCATTATTGCCGTTTGCATTACTTACTGTCAATGTGACAGGATAAAGTCCGGATTCATTGTATGTGTGTACCGGATTTTCCTCTGTTGAATTACTTCCGTCTCCGAAAGTCCATTTCCATGCATTTGGTGCCCCTTTGCTCCGGTCAGTAAAATGAACAGTAAGCGGCACTTTTCCTGAAGTAGGAGATGCAGAGAAGCTGGTAGCAGGAGCATTCGAAACGCCTGAGACCGCAATATAGCCGGTTTTTGTTAATGTATTGCTGCCTTTTTCATTACTTGATGTCAATTTAACAGAATAAAGTCCTGATTTATTGTATGTGTGTACGGGATTCCTTTCTGCTGAGTTACTCCCTTCTCCGAAAGACCACTTCCATGAGGTTGAAGCTCCTTTGCTCTGCCCGGTGAAACTAACAGTAAGCGGCGCTTTTCCTGAAATAGGTGACGCAGAGAAGCTGATAACAGGAGCATCTAAAACGTTTGAGACAACAATATA
>CAZSVY010000018.1:0-5473 GCA_964610495.1 uncultured Methanosarcinales archaeon | reverse complement strand
TCCGGGGAGCGAAATATACAATAAATTCATATTGCGCAAACCCCTATTTTCATAGGGTGTTCTGATGGGAGAAAAGCGCTTTGTTTACATGGACCACGCAGCCACTACCTTCACAAAACCTGAAGTGGTTGAAGCTATGCTGCCTTTTTTAAAAGAACATTTCGGAAACCCTTCTTCTCTGTATTCAATAGGGAGAGAAGGTAAGGAGGCAGTGGAAACCGCCCGTGAGCAGCTTGCTAGGGCTCTGGGGGCTGATCCTGAAGAAATATATTTCACTTCAGGAGGAACCGAGTCCGATAACTGGGCTATCAAGGGAACGGCTTTTGCCAGGCGAAAGAAAGGAAAACACATTATCACCACGCCAATCGAACATCATGCCGTGCTCTACCCCTGTGAGTATCTGGAAACACAGGGTTTTGATGTAACGTACCTGCCTGTAGACAGGTCTGGGCTTGTAGACCCTGCAGAAGTCGAAGCTGCAGTCAGGGAAGATACTATCCTGATCTCGGTGATGTATGCGAATAATGAGATCGGGACAATAGAGCCGATTCCTGAGATAGGTGAGATTGCAAAAGAATATGAGATTCCTTTCCATACCGATGCAGTGCAGATAATAGGTAAAATCCCCCTTGAGATGGGAAAAAAAGACAGGAATGTTGACATGCTTTCCCTTTCCTCTCATAAGTTCTACGGGCCCAAGGGAATCGGAGCGCTCTATCTGCGCGAGGGGACAGAAATCGACAATTACATGCACGGAGGCGGTCAGGAGCGTAAAAAGCGAGCAGGAACCGAGAATGTTGCAGGTATCGTAGGAATGGGAAAAGCAATAGAACTTGCAACAGCAAAGCTTGAGGAACACAGTGGTAAGATCAGAAAAATGAGAGACCGCCTCCTTACCGGAGTCCTGGAAATCCCCAGTTGCAGGTTGAACGGGCATCCGGAAAAGCGCCTTTCGGACAACCTGAATTTCAGTTTTGAGTACATTGAAGGCGAATCCCTGCTTCTCATGCTTGATGAGATGGGGGTTTGCTGTTCTACAGGGAGTGCCTGCTCCTCAGGTTCGCTTGATCCCTCGCACGTGCTCAGGGCAATAGGGCTGCCTCCTGAAATAGCTCAGGGCACCCTTCGCCTGACCCTTGGGGACGAGAATTCCGACGAAGATATTGATTATGTACTTGAAGTCTTGCCTGAAATCGTCGAAAAGCTGAGGGCTATATCTCCTTTTTATAAACCCGAAAATATATGTGAGAAATAAAAAAGATATGTGAGAAATAAATAAGAAACGTATAAGAAAGTAAGAACGGGGGGAATTTTGTGTATAATAAAAAAGTTATGGACCATTTCATGAACCCTAGAAACGTAGGGGAAATTGAGGATGCGGACGGTGTTGGAGAAGCAGGAAATCCACATGGGGACCATATGAAGGTTTTCCTGAAAATCCGGGACGACCGGATTGAAGACGTGAAGTTCAAGACTTTCGGTTGTGCGGCAGCAATTGCGTCCAGCAGCATGGCGACTGAAATGATAAAAGGTAAGACCCTGGAAGAGGCCTGGAACCTGACAAACGAGGCCGTCGCTGAGGCTCTCGAAGGCCTGCCTCCAGGCAAACTGGAGTGTTCAGTCGTTTCCAGGGAAGCTATCCACAGAGCAATCAATGAATACCGAAAAAAGCAGGGGCTTGAAGCGCTTCCGGAGCAAACCTGATCGAAGGGGAATGAAAACAAGCTCTAGCCCCCAGACTTACTGGAAAGCCGTTTCCCTTATCAGGGCCCGCACAATGAGACCAGAAAAGTCTTTAAGTATTTGCTGGATTCCGCATCTCCTGTACTTACTTATCGTAAACTTGATCTGGTATTCTCCCGATGATACTCCATGAAAAAAGTAGGGATTATAATCACTGACCCGGAAGACTGGACAGCCAGGGCACTTACTGAAGCAGCAAGAAAAAAAGGCTTTTCTCCTTTTGTTCTTGACCTCAGGGCTGCAGAGGTCAGCATGAATTCGACAACTGGCGAACCGGCTGCTAAGAAATCAACGGCTGTCTTTAAAGTGGGAGATACAGAACTCTGTGATCTTGATGCGATAATTGTAAGGGATGCAGGTGCAGGGGCTTTCGAAGGCGTGTCTTTCAGGTTTGACATCCTGCGGGAACTGGAAACCGAAGGAATCCCTGTTGTTAATTCCCCTGAAGCGATCCGGAATGCCGCAAATAAATACCATGCTTCCTATCTTCTGGCAAAAGCCGGACTGCCTGTACCCGAAACAGTGGCAGTACAGAGTGTGGAGGCGGCCCTGAAGGTACTTTCAAGGTTTGGAGACGCCGTCATAAAGCCCGTGTTCGGGTATAAAGGAAAGGATATTGCAAGAGTAGAGAATGGGGAAGTCAGGTTTTCGGATAGGAAAGTAGAAACCTTCTCCCTCGAAGTAACTCTCAGTAAACTGCTTGAAGAGAGAGGTGTGCTGTATATCCAGGAATTTATCGAAAATCCGGGAAGAGATATTCGAGCCTTTGTCGTTGGCGGGACGGCTATAGGGGCCATTTACCGCAAAGCAGCATCCGGTTCCTGGGTCAACAACCTGAGCCAGGGAGGAAATGCAGACCGGTGTGTGCTTACGGAGGAACAGAAAGAAATTGCTGAAAAGGCTGCACTGGCAGCAGGCACAACTTTTGCAGGTATTGATATTATAGAAGGTTTGACTGACAAACCTGGTAAAGAAATTAATATCAACTCCAGCCAGACCGAAGGGAAACCTAAAATTCTTGAGGTCAACGGAACACCATCAGGAAAAGGTATATTTGATGCCTGGGGAATAAATCCTGCAGAGTATATTATAGAATACATAGAAAACATTTTCTGAAAGAGTTATAAATGATACCAACCATAATATCATTTATAACATCAAATCCTTCAAGAAAAAGCTTAGAATTTTAAAGAAAGAGTTTAGAGTTTTTAATATTTACTTCGGGGCCGGACCGCTCATAATAGAAATGATTGGAAAATGAATGCAAAAACCGATATATAAAGCATATCCGGATACCTTCACCAAAAACATTTAAGAAATAGACGGACCTTGAATAAGCCCGAGGCAAAGGATGAGTGAATATAAACAGTGTATAGTTACCAGGGACGATCTGAAGCTTTCCAAAGGTAAGTTTGCAGTACAGGTAGCTCATGCTGCCATTTCTGCTGCCGAATGGGCAAGTAAAAGTGATCTTGAAAAGTGGAAGGAAGGCGGGCAGAAAAAAGTTGTCCTGAAAGTCCCTACCCTTAAAGACCTTTACGAGCTTAAGGAAAAAGCAAGAAGGGAAGGACTCCCGACTGCCCTTATACAGGATGCAGGGCTTACGGAAATTCCGGCTGGAACAGTCACAGTCCTCGGAATAGGGCCGGCAAAGGAAGAGCTTATAGATAAAGTTACGCGGGACCTTAAACTTGTTTAAGTGCCGGGAACCTGAAAATCAGGTTTGGAGAAACTGCACTAAAATTAAACCGAGCAGAGGCTATCTGTACGATAACGTCTCCGATCAGGAAAGAGGTTCTGCCTGTGTTTGATTCAGGAGGACATTATGAGGGATTCAGGGGTTTCAGGAAAAGAGGCGGCCTCAATAACTGTTGTTTTATTCGTGTGCCTTGTACTCGCCACACTTACCGGGGTACTGTATTCAGATTCGATTGAGAATTTCAGGGATGAGGTAGTAGGTTATATCGCCTCAGGGCTGGAGCCGAGAAGCCAGGAGAGTGTTTTTACGCCTGAACCGACTTTATTTACTTCCCCGGCAATACCCACGTATTCCCCCAGGAAAAGTGAACTCACCCCTATCCTGAGAACTCCGTTGCAGCCTGGTTTCTCCCTGAGCAGCAATTACCAGACCTCAGAGTTTTTCCAGGGAGGAATAGGCTATATGAGAATCAGCATAAAAAACGAAGGGAGAAACCCGATTTTTATTGACAGGTACGGGGTCTCGGTTAATGCCTCTGAAAGCCGGATTTATTCCGAAGATTGCGGAGCTTTGATTTCGCCCGGTGAAGAGCAGAATCTCGGAGTAATCGCAGTTCAGATCCCTGAAGAAGAAAAAGCCAGCTTCAATATTGTCCTCTGGCTGCTAGCCTCGACCTCGGAAGGCAAATGGCACGAATACGAGCCCTATTCCCTGAAAGATTTCCCTGTAAACCTGAAACCAATGTCAGAAAAATCGGCTCCGGTATACCGGTACAATCCTGCTTACTACTTTGAAACCATAAACCGACTTGTGGAACCAGCCGAACCTGATGTAAGGGGTAAGGCAGCCGAAGTGGCTCGCTCATATCCGGGAGCGTATAATATCTATCAGGTCTGTGCCCTCTTTGATATGGTAAAAGAAAAAATCGAATACATCAGCGACCCAAGAGGCAACGACATCTGGGAGCCTGCCAAAGTTACTTTGAGAATAGGGGCCGGAGACTGTGAGGACCAGGCAATCCTTCTCTCATCCATGCTCGAGGCTGTAGGAGGCACAACCCGGGTTTACCTTACCAGCAACCATGCCTTTGCAGCGGTTTATATAGGTAACGGAACCGGTGCAACAGATGCTTCAGTCGAAGGGGTGAGGAATTATTACGGAGACGTCGATGTAAATTACCTGACCGACGAGTACGGTTCCTGGCTGATGCTCGACCCGACTTCAAGCCTGTATGCGGGTGGGCTTCCCGGAAAAACGGCCCAGGCAAGAATTAAGGCAACTGAAGGAAACGAAACATACAGAAGCTGGACCTTCGTAAACACGAGCGAAGTAAAAGCTATCGATATCAACCCCAGGTGGGCGTTATAATTTCACCAGATACTTAATAAAGGAGAGTTTTTTACCCATGCAAGTGCCGGAAATTGAAAAACAGATCGGAGTAAACCTTTACTCCACGGATACCGACGGCCTCGGAGGGCAGCTTCGCCAGGAAGTAGAGGATTTTGTCGTTAAAGAGATTACAAACCGGGAGGAAGGACAGGAAGGAAAATACCTTATTCTGGAACTCGTAAAGCGCGACTGGGATACACATCATTTGACCCGGACCCTTGCAAAAATTCTTCAGATAAGCCAGAAACGGATCAGCGTTGCAGGCACAAAGGACAAACGTGCGCTTACCACTCAGAAAATCAGCATTTTTGACGTTGACACCTCCGAAATTGAAAGAGTCCACTTAAAAGATGTAGAGTTGAAAGTCCTGGGCCGCTCCCGTAAATCCGTCGAACTCGGAGACCTGTGGGGAAACGATTTCATAATTACTATCCGGAACATAGCCCATTCGCCTGAGGAAACCGACAAACTGCTCGAAAAGACCACAAACGAGATCCTGGCTCAGGGCGGCGTTCCGAACTTTTTCGGGATCCAGCGTTTCGGCTCTGTGCGCCCTGTTACGCATCTGGTGGGAAAAGCTATTGTTGAGGGAGATTTCGAAAAAGCTGCCCTGCTCTATATTACCGAACCCTTTCCTGATGA
>CAZSVY010000017.1:0-6486 GCA_964610495.1 uncultured Methanosarcinales archaeon | reverse complement strand
ATATGAAGAGTAATCATTGCATTAAATATTAAAACGTTAACAATGCTTGTGCATACTAGTGCTTCGATTCTGAATTATATGCATAAATCATTATATTAGTAAGACTATAAATGTACTTATGCCTCGCATAAGTCTTCGTCCCAAATTATCATTTACTCAACAAGAGTTAGACTATCTGACCAAGTTAAGTCGTTCTAGAAATCAAACTGCAAGCATTGTTGAAAGATCCAAGATTGTACTTTTGAGCTATCAGGGAAAAAACGATACTGAGATCTCCAGAGAGTTGAAAGTAGATTACAAAACTGTGAGAGAATGGATAAAAAGAGTTTTGGATCTTGGAGTTAAAGAAGGCTTGGTAGACAAATCAAGAAGTGGAAGACCTCAAGATATTAGTGCTGAATCACGAGCTTGGGTAGTCTCACTTGCTTGTATGAAACCAAAAGATCTTGGTTATCCTCAAGAAATATGGACTCAGAGGCTCCTTGTTGAATATATCAGGGAGAATTGTATCAAAGAGAAACATCCTGATCTATCGAAGATAAATCAGGGGACAATTTCAAAGATTCTCAATGCAAGCAAAATAAAACCACATAAGATTAGCTGTTACATTGCTAAAGTTGATCCCGATTTTGATCAAAAAGCAGCCAATGTCCTGGGTACATATAGAGAGGCTAAAAGACTAAGTGAAAAAAAAGAAAAACGAAGAAATTAAAACAGTGATTATTTCTTACGATGAAAAACCAGGTATTCAGGCAATTGGAAATGTTTATCCAGATCTTATGCCAGTAGAAGGGCATTATTCTACAATAGCAAGAGATTATGAGTATAGAAGACATGGGACTCTTTCACTATTAGCTGGAATTGACTTGATATCTGGGAGAATTTATTATAAAGTATTTGAGCAGCATAGAAGCTGCGAATTCGTTGAATATCTCAAAGGACTTGAATCAACATACTTAGAAGAAAAAATCATAATTATACTGGATAATCTAAAAATTCATACATCAGAAGAAACTCGGGAATACCTGGCGACGGTTCCTGATAAATTTGAATTTGTTTTCACACCCAAACATGCTTCGTGGTTGAATATCATCGAAAGTTTTTTCAGTAAAATGGTGAGGAGCGTGTTGAGAGGAATAAGAGTAGACTCAATGAATGAATTAA
Organism: uncultured Methanosarcinales archaeon; assembly: GCA_964610495.1. Lineage (GTDB taxonomy): Archaea > Halobacteriota > Methanosarcinia > Methanosarcinales > Methanosarcinaceae > Methanosarcina. The sequence goes on along the minus strand of CAZSVY010000017.1, from coordinate 5,322 downwards.
AAGAAAGAATTAGTCAATATATAAACCAGATTAACGAAAAGCCAGTTCTATTTACGTGGAGATATAAAATGGAAGAAATGGATGAAATGCCTGGTGGAATCACAGTCTAAAATGGCGTTAATTAGGAATCGATGCACTAGTTGTTTGTTAATAGGAAATGTATAGAGGCCTGTACATTGTTTTCAGGATAAGAAATTCCAAATTTTAAATCACAATACATACCTATTGTGTTGAGTTTGAATCTCAAGTGTTGTAAGCACCAGTCTGTCTCATTGACAATTAATTAAGAAACTTCCCGCTTTTATGCTCTTGATTCTGATAAAAAAACCCAGAATTTTAGTCCTAAATTTGGAGACTTTTAATATCTTTTGAGGTCACCAAAATTTAGCATTGATTACCCTGACAGTTGACCACAATCAGGTAGATTCAACCCAATTACAATATCTAATTATCTTAGTAGTAACTATAATTACTCACGTAGTTATTTTAAATTAATTGAGGTTTTGCCAAAATTGATAATATTGCTTTAAAAGCGGAAGAATCGCATAGGGTCACTTGTTTTACCAAAAAATTACTTTTAGAGGCTTTAAAATTATACTGTAAAATGCATCTGAATACGAAATCCCACTTCGAAAACTCATATTAGTATATCTGCTCAAAAAATTCGCATTTATTAAGATTTATTCTCATAAATTGCATAAACAAATAAATATTTATAGTTTTTTTAAATTTAAATTTGGTCTTTTTCTTAATTAAAGGTCTATTAATCACTTAAATCTTAATTAAGAATATAATAACACATAGGATTTATCTTAAGTTGTAATTAGATAAATTTTTTACTAAATAAGCTATGTTATTACATATTATTAGAAATAAAGGAATTATATGGAAAATGGCAAAACCTCAATTATAGAAAAAATTGTTGGTCGTGTCCACAAGTCATTGATCAATTCTGAAAAACGAGCATTACCACAGTGTTTGAGAAAATGTAGTCAGATTCTAATGATTAGGGTTTTCAATAACTCACACCCACGACCAAATTGTTTTTAAACAAAAATATATTCACTTGGAAAGTTTTGAAACTAAACATAATTTAGTACTGGAAATCTCAGAAGAAAGATAAAGTCCAATTAGTATTAAACGTAAAGAATCAGAAGAAAAAAGAAATATATATTATAATTTAACAGGAGTTTTTGGGGAAATGGAAAGGGAAATGAAGTTTGCAACAAAATGTGTGCATGCAGCAGAAAAGCCTGACCCGGTTTTTGGGGCACATACAACTCCGATATTTCAGACTTCAACGTTTATTTTTGAAAACGCCAGGCAGGGTGCGGGAAGGTTTTCGGGGGAGGAAGCCGGATATGTGTATGCCAGGATCCCTCCCAATACTCCTACGCATGCAGTTCTGGCAGAAAAATTTGCTGCGCTTGAAGGAGGGGAGGCAGGGCAGACTTTTGCTTCAGGAATGGCAGCAATCACAGCAGTTGCACTTACTGCCTTAAAGCAAGGAGACCACCTCATCTCGACTGATGTAGTGTACGGCTGCACCTACAGTCTCTTTTCCGAAATTTTACCAGGGCTTGGAATAAACGTCAGTTTTGTCGATACCTCTGAAATAGGAAATGTGGAAAAAGCCTTCAAACCCGAGACAAAAATGGTATTTCTCGAAACTCCTGCCAACCCTACAATGACTCTCTGTGATATCAGGGAAATTGCAGGAATAGCCAGGCCGCATGGAGCTCTCTGTGTTGTAGACAATACCTTTGCTACGCCTTATTTCCAGAGGCCCCTGGAACTCGGGGCGGATATCTCCCTGAGCAGCTGTACAAAGTATATAGGCGGGCATGCGGACCTGCTTGGCGGAATCATCACAGGAAACAGGGATTTCATAAAAAGAATGGCTCGAGTTGTCGGATACACAGGAGGCATCATGGGCCTGCATGAAGCCTGGCTCTGTATAAGAGGACTTAAGACCCTGCATATCCGAATGGAAAGGCATGCAGAAAATGCTATGAAAGTTGCGGAATTTCTCGAATCTCGCCTGGAAGTGGAACGGGTGTGGTATCCAGGGCTTCCAAGCCATCCTCAAAATGAGCTTGCCCGCAAACAAATGAGCGGATACAGTGGCATACTCTCTTTTGAGCTTCGAGGCGGAGTTGAAGCCGGGCGCAAGCTTATGGACAATGTCAGGCTCTGTTCGCTTGCTGTAAGCCTCGGCGCTACTGATACTCTTATTCAGCACCCTGCATCGATGACTCATGCCTGTATACCTTCGGAAGTAAGAAAAAAGGTAGGTATTACTGACGGGCTTGTCAGGCTTTCCGTAGGGATTGAAGACTCCGAGGACATAATTGCGGATCTCGAACAGGCCCTCGAACAGGTTTAAGCCTGCAAGTCCGGGATTTACCTTACATATTTTGCCTGTAATATCATGAAATTTACATACTTTATTTTCAAAATCAGACAAGGTATATGTGCCTCCGGAATAATCTTTCTTCTGCACGATTAAGCGCAAGATTTAAACCGCAATACCAAAACCGGGGGGAGTTTATCTGAAAGCACTTGTATTCGGAGCCGATGAATTTGAAGATATGGAACTCTTCTATCCTTACCACCGTTTGAAAGAAGAAGGAATAACCACACATGTAGCCTCAATCAAGAAGGGAACGATAACAGGAAAACATGGGATTCCGATAGAAGCTGATATCGCCTTTAAGGATGTAAACCCAGCAGACTATGATATTCTCGTGATATCCGGAGGAAAAGGGCCTGAAAAAATGAGGCTTGATAAGGACGCACTTGAGATTACAAAACATTTCTTCAATGAGAATAAACCCGTTGCTGCAATCTGCCACGGTCCTCAGGTTCTCGTTTCTGCAGGCGTCATAAAAGGCAGGAAAGCTACTTGCTGGATAGGGATAAGGGATGATATCATAGCTGCAGGAGCGCAGTACGAAGACAAAGAAGTCGTTATTGACGGGAATTTTATTTCGTCTAGGAGCCCTTCTGACCTTCATGCTTTTGGAAGAGAAATGATTAAACTGCTAAAATAAGCGTGAATTAATTTGGGAGTCAAAATTTAGCTTACCTTTTTCTTTTATCTTTCTTTATTTCTACTTTTTTTGTTTCAGTTAATTACATAAGTTACAAATCTTCGGAAAATGAAACAGCTTTTATCCTCTAAATTCAAAGTACGGAATGTATAATTCGATATTAATCGGGGAGTAAAATGAGTACAGCCGTAGAAGCGCGTTCCGAATACTGTATCAGATATCAAGGTTTAGTTCACTAAAGTCCCGATAATGATCAATAGAATTGAGTTCTAACGACCTGGCAAGCTTCAGCCTATCTGAGTAACTAAAATTGAAAGTTCCAAAACCAAACAAGTGATATTATTCCCTAAAAACAGCTTAGAAGTAGATTGCAGGGATTGAGTCCATATTCTCAATTCCTACCGATGATCCAACCTAAAGATTAAGAGGAAACCCTATTACTCTTAATCTGTACATTTATAATACGGCTCTGTAAAAATCTATCATTTACGAGATTTCAAATAGATGTATCTAAAGATACAAAGTTAGATTGCAGTAACTTATACAACATCTCTGTCGGTTTAGAGAGGATTTCTACAAAGCCATAGCGTTATTAATTATATATCAGAAAAGGTAAATAATAGTATCACAATTAAAATATAAATCTACTAGCATACTAGCATATTACTGAAGACAGGTATATTACCTTCAAAGAAAATTAGCCTCTAGAGGAAAAATGAAAAGGAAAATGGAGCAATTTCCGGCAAAGAACCCGAACCCTGTGCTCAGTGTGGGAAAGGATGGAACTGTTCTTTACTCGAATGAGGCGTGTGAGCCCTTATTGCATGGGTGGGGAGTAAGAGTCGGAGAAAAACTGCCTTTCGATATCGGAGATATTTTGCAAAGGGTAATTTCGCGGAATAGCCCGGAAAAAATGGAAGTTAAAGTGGGAAAAAGAGTATACCTGGTCGCTTTTCAACCCTTACTCGAAGAAGAATGCGTAAACCTTTATGGATTCGATATAAGTGACCAAAAAGAGACTGAAGAAAAATTTCGGGAAAGCGAGGAAAAGTACCGCAACATCATAGAAACAGCCAATGAAGGTATATGGATATTTGACGCTGAAGCTAGGACTACTTATGTTAATAACAAAATGGCGGAGATGTTAGGGTACACCCAAAACGAGATAATTGGCAGATTTGCATGGGACTTTGCCGATGAAGAGGGTAAGGCTGTTTTCGAGATGAATATGGAAAAGAGACGGCAGGGGATCAATGAGAGCCATGAATTTAAACTAACACGTAAGGATGGCTCATCTTTATGGACAATTGTGAATGCTAAATCTCTCATTGATAAGGATGGCAAGTTTATAGGCTCTATGTGCATGCTCACTGATATTACACAGAGAAAAGAAGCAGAAACTAAGCTGAGAGAAATTCTAGATAATTTAGAAAACTTAGTTAAAGCACGTACATCCGAACTTGAAGAAGCTTATAAATCATTACAGGAAAATGAAAGAAGGCTTTCTGAAGCTCAAAAAATTGCCCATATTGGAAGTTGGGATTGGAATATTATAACCGATAAAGCATACTGGTCTAATGAACTATACCGCATTTTTGGACGTAATCCTCAAGAATCTGAAGTAACTTACGATACATTTTTAAGTCATATACACCCAGCCGATCGAGACTATGTAAATAGTGCCGTTAAAAAAGCTTTAAACGGAGAGCAGTTTAATATTGATTATAGGATTGTCTCACCTGACGGAAAAGAGCGCATAGTCCATGAACAGGGCGAAGTTATTTTTGATGAAAATAATCTCCCTGCTCGAATGAGAGGAACAGTTCAGGATATCACAGAGCACAAGAGGGTTGACGAGGCGCTGCGGGAGAGCGAGGAAAAGTACCGCAATATTGTAGAGATAGCAAATGAAGGTATATTGGTAATTAATGCTGAATTCAGGATTACTTACTATAATAAAAAACTAATGGAGATGCTCGGATACAATATGGAAGAAGGTATTGGCAGACCGATGTGGGACTTCATCAGTGAAGAAAGTAAGGTTTCCGCCAAACTGCATATGGAAAAGAGGCAGCTGGGCATCAATGAAAGCTACGAGTTGGAATTAATATGTAAGGATGGCTCACCCTTATGGGCACTTATAAATGCTAAATCCCTTTTTGATAAGGATGGCAAGTTTATGGGCTCAATAAGCATGCTTACTGACATCACCGAGAGTAAAAAAGCAAAAGAAGCCCTGGCAAACATCGAGACTGCCCGTAAAAAGGAA
>CAZSVY010000016.1:0-5799 GCA_964610495.1 uncultured Methanosarcinales archaeon | reverse complement strand
CCTCTGGGGTTCAGGTACGGGGAAGGGCTGGTTGATTTCAGGAAGAATGACCTGCTTGAGGTGACAGTTACCAGACCTGAGCATGACATCAGGTGGGAGAGCAGGAAAGTCCTCAGTCACACGAATCTGGAAAAGCCCCTTAACGAGAGGGAAATACAAGAGCTTGTGCTGCCGCTTGTAACGTCTATAGAAAGGCTGAATATAGAGGGAGCAAGCCTTGGAGTGGTAAAGCCGGAAATCCTGAACATTGAGATAAGGGTGAACAGCACTGAAGCTTATGACCGGCAGCAGTATTTTAACCTCATGGGAGATTTTCTGGAAAAAGGGGAGAAGACCGCCAGAATGCCTGTCGAAGTCAAGTATTTTTTCAGGTGCGAGAGAGAAGAGGCGTGCAGGGGGCATAAAATAATCCTGCTCGACTGGGAATTCAATGAAACCGTGCGGAACATCATAAGGGACGAGCAGGAGCCGGCAGCCGTAGAAAGGAAAATAAAAGAGCATTTTTCTGACCTTATGAAACAGAGGGAACTTTACTTTATTATGGGGACGCATTTCACGTACGGGACCTGGATGATAACAGGGCTTTTCTGTCCCGAGAAAAACGGCAAGATTCAGAGCAGCCTTTCCGGGTTTTAAGAGAATGCTGGAAGCAGAATACGACTTAAAAGCACTCTAAACAAAGTCTGAAAACGCTGTAAATAAAGTCTGAAAATCTTGGAAAAAAGAAGAAAAAAATCGGGTTCTGTTGCAAAAATTCATAAGTAATATACAACAGAACCGTAAAAACGATAGCTTATGTCTGATTTTCTACTACTTGCTCACTTTCTACTTACTTCGACAACGATTCCTTCGACCCGTCGAGACTGACCCCGTGTACCACAAAATTGACCATCACTATACCAACCGGTATCTCCAGTGCCCTCAAGATGAGCCATATACCTTACAGTGAATTCAGAGGCATGGTTACCGGTTAATTTAATTGCAAAACCCTCGAGTCTTCTGCTCTGACCACGTGTGCCGACAAATTGCCCTTCTGACACCCATGGTACATCTCCAATGTCCTGCAGATGTGCCATGTATTGCATGCTCAAGTCTTCATGTGGATGATGGAAAGACAGTTGAAACCCTTCTAAGCGTCGTGATTGCCCACGAGTGCCTGCAAAATTGTCTTCAGAGAAGACTAAATCTCCTATATCCTGCAAATGCACAAGGACATCCATTGGAAGTCCCCTGTTCAAAATAGGGTTCAGTGTACTCATCGAAGATTTTGCTACACTTTGCAAAATAGGATTCTGTGTACTCATTGAAGATTCTCCTATAGTTTCTGATAATCTTACTTAATTTTTTATGTGCGAGCTGATCCTGAAACTCAAAACCTCTTCTACGGATCTACTTTGTAAGTAACGATCGAGTTTCTAGGTTTGGATCTAATCGCTAATTTCACATCCGATTAGATTCTAAACACTACAATCTCTAAACACCCATATAGTTTGTATGACCAAAGTCTCTAACAATTACTACTTTAGTCAATTTTATAATGGGCGATAATTAAAATTAAGCAGTGTACTGAAATGTCATACCTTGAAGCTGTAACTGCTGAAACACGATAAATTGAAGTTTAATGTCAGCCGCCATTGAGCTACAGAAATTAAAAGGAAATGATGATAGAAAGAGGAATTCAAGTTGATCATAGTACTATATGAGATGGGTACATCAATCTTCTCCTGAACTGGAAAAGAAGATCAGAAGATATTTACGGCCAATAAATAATTCATGGAGAGTAGATGAAACTTACGTTAAAGTAAAAGGAAAATGGAAATACCTTTATCGTGCAGTTGACTCAAATGGAGATACAATTGATTTTATGCTAAATGCAAAACGAATTCGAAAAGCAGCGAAGAGATTCTTTAAGAAAGCTTTGAGTTCTAATCATAATCAAATTCCAAGAGTAATAACAGTTGATAAAAATCCAGCTTATCTTATTACCATATGAACTGAAAAATGATGAAATAATACCTAGAAACGTAGGCATTAGAAAAATCAAGTATTTGAATAACATTATAGAACAAGATCATAGATCTATAAAGCGAATCGTTAATCCAATGTTAGGATTTCAGTCTTTTCGATCTGCTAATAAAAGTTTAAAAGGAATTGAAGCTATGAATATGATTAAAAAAGGACAAATCAAGAATCTAAATTACTTTGTTCTTAATGAAGCTAAATATATTAATCAATCATTTGGAATAATTCTATAGTATTGATACATTTTCTCGAATATTTTAACTTTTGTTCATTATCCATAGATTTACATGATTATTCTAAGATTTTTTGCAACGGAACCAATAATCGTAACTCGATTATGAATCCGAGTATAAGAAATTCTCATCCTTCAAGTTCTTTTTCCAGAAAAGCCTCAAGCCTGTCCATACCTTCTTTTATATTCTCAATACTGTTGGCATAGGAGAAACGCAGATAGCCTTCGGCCCCGTTCCCGAAATCGATTCCTGGAGTAACTGCAACTCCAGCCTCGTTAAGGATGCGGCGGCTCAGTTCAAGGGAGTCGCTGCCGTACTTGCGGGCATCGGCAAGCACATAAAAAGCCCCCATGGGTTCTTTGCGGACGTCAAGGCCCATTCCAATAATCCTTTTCAACATATACTGGCGGCGTGTGTTGTAAGTCTGGACCATCTCGGCGACGTGTTCCTGTGAACCTTTCAGGGCCGCGATTCCTCCCTCCTGGACAAAGGAGTTGGCGCAGATGAAAAAGTTCTGGTGGATTTTCTGGATTGCACGGACACATTCAGGAGGGCAGATAATATAACCGAGCCTCCAGCCGGTCATTGCGTATAGCTTGGAAAAGCCGTTAAGGACAAAAGCATTCTTCGTATATTCCAGAATAGTGTGGTCAGCGCCGCTATAGATCAGGCCCTGGTAGATCTCGTCTGAAACAATAGGAATTCTTTTTTCATCCGCGATCTCGGCAAGGCCCTGCAGACTTTCCTGAGACATGACATGCCCGCCAGGGTTTGAAGGACTGTTGATCAGGATGGCTTTAGTATTCGGGCTCAGGCACTGCCTTACTGTTTCCGGTTCGAGGGCAAATCCGTTTGTCTCGCTCGTGTAAACAAAAACAGGAGTCCCACCAAGGTATTTCACGAAATTCGGATAGCAGGCATAATGAGGGTTCGACATTATTACTTCATCCATTTTCTCAAGCAGCGCCATGAAAACCATCAGGAGAGCCGGGCTCGTGCCCGAGGTTACAATGACCTGATCCGGGTTCAGGTCGACTCCGAACTTCAGGTGGTAAGACTCAACTATTGCCTCTCTGAGCGAAAGGAGTCCCTGGCTGTGAGTGTATTTCGTAGCCCCCCGGCCAATAGCAGCACAGGCAGCCTCACAGATATGGGGAGCCGTAGGAAAATCAGGCTCTCCGACCTCGAGATGGATTATGTGTCTTCCCTCGGCTTCCAGAGCCTGGGCACTTTCCAGCACTTCCATCACATAGAAAGGAGGGATATCTTCAGATTTTTTTGATAAGATGCATTCGGAGTTTATCGAAAACATAAAAGACCTTCTGAAAATCAATTATTGTGAAAGGGGCTGAGGTAAAAGCAAGTAACACCGCTGAAGCTATACCTGAAACTGCGTATGCTTTCAAGATTTAAATATTCTGTGGGAAAAAACCGAATCAGAATTAAGAGAACAAAAAGAAAAAGATTAATTCCTGAGAAGACACAACGGAAAAAACTAATTTCTGAGAAGACAGAAAGAAAAAAAATTAATTCCTGGTGTCAAACCGGTTTTATAAGGTAGCTTAATTTTTTGGCATGATTTTTTCTAGAGCCTCTACATCCGGGCTGTCCCAGCCCTGACTTTCAAGCGTTTTTGCAAAATCTCGCTGGAAAGCCTGGAATTTTTCAACATTTTCGGGAATAATATTAAGGAAGTCATAGTCCCCATATGCACCTGTAAAGAAAGAAGAAACCGTTTCCTCATACTTTTCCTCGATTCTCTGCGGATACCAGAACCCGTTTTGTGAGAGCAAAACGAGGTTAGGATCAGGAATCGGTACATCTTCCGAGTAAGTATAAAATCCTATGAAAATTTCCTCCCCGTACTTTGCAAGAACCAGTTTCTTCTCAAACCCGGATTTCTGGAGCTTAAGGAACCACTCGCCCTTTAAAAGATCAGCAACTTCATTAATAACTCCGTGGGCTTTGAGTATCTTTTCTGCCACCTGCTGTATTTCCAGGATGAAAGTTTTGCGCTGTTCCTCAGGCATTTCAAGACAGGACAAACAGCTCTCACCGGCTGGACCGCCAGCATACCGTGTCCCCTCTTCATCGGGCTTTTTCGGTTCTTCGGCCCTTCCCTCAGCCTTTCCTTCGTATTCGTTTCCTGCACCCTGCTGAATATCGGGAACAGCCTGACGCACCTCATTTTCAGGATATTCCACCGTAATTTCGCACCCCCTATGTATATAGGTCGGAACACCCATAAATATTAGGTACCACAAGCCACAAACTTTTTCAGAAAAAGTTTGATCAAAAACGGGAAACGCGAACGTCTGTGGTTGAGATAGCTTATAATCCCCAAGCCCTATCCGGCGTGATCACAAACCTTTTTAGAAAAGGTTTGATCGAAAACGGAATTGTCGGCGTGATCACAAACCTTTTTAGAAAAGGTTTGATCGAAAACAGAATTGTCGGCGTGATCAACCGGCGCAACGCAAGCCTTTTCAAAAAAGGCTTGAGCGAAAAAGGCGAGCGCCTGTGATTGAGAAGCTGATAATCCCCAGACCCTATCCGGCGTGATCAACCGGCGCAACGGTTGCGGTGCAACGGTTGTGGCTCAACGGTTTCCGGGCTGGCTTCGCGGTTTTTCCCAGTGGGAAACGCTGTTCTCGTTTTTGGAGTCAAGCCATCTGACGCCAAGGTACACAAAGGGAGTATCAAGAAGGGCAAAAACGATTTTAAGAGCCCAGAGCGGCAGAATCAGCTTGAAGACTGCGACCGCATCGAGATCCGGAGTCAGCCTGTAGAAAGCGAGAAACATAAACACAATGGAATCAAGAAGCTGGGAAACAATCGTTGAAAGGTTGTTTCTGAGCCAGAGGTGCCTGCCGTTTGTCTTTTGCTTCCAGAAATTGAAGGCCCAGATATCATGGTGCTGGCTTATAAGAAAAGCTGTCATACTCGCCAGGATCATGCGCAGCGAATTTGAAAAAACCCCGGTATATGCTTCATTATCGTGATATATAGAGGCAGGGGGGAGACCCATACTAAAAGAAACAAAAAGGAACGCGATACAGAGGGACAGGAAACCGGCATGCACAAAAATCCTGGTAGCTTCCTTTCCCTTAACCTCTTCTACTATATCCGTAATCAGGAAAGTCGGGGGATACCCTAGAAGGCCTACTGAGGTTGCAATACCGAAGATCTCAATCAGCTTGCTCCCCATGAGGTTTCCCAGGAGCAGGCAGCTGATGAAAATCGTGAGTAAAATCTGTAATTTGTAATCCGTGGATTTCATGGGTTCTCAGGGTTTGACTTGGGTTAGGGGTTTAACGGCTGTCTTTTAAATGAAATTTGGGTCTTTTTAATTGATTTTTATTTGAATTTATTTTTTAGTTGAACCTTTTTAATTGAATTTTTCTAGTTGAACCTTTTTATTTAAGCTTCTTAATTTAGTTTTTTTACCGGTGGCTCAGAAAGTTCTCAGGGAGATTTATAAAGGCAAGGAAATCCCATGAGACGGAAAGATTATCTGAAACGTTCAGCTCTTCGGAGGAGATTT
>CAZSVY010000015.1:0-12822 GCA_964610495.1 uncultured Methanosarcinales archaeon | reverse complement strand
TCCACGTTTTCAATAACAGCTGTATTATACCAGCCTGCTCCGATTGGGCTTATTGCTGCTTTACCTTTAATATAATGATATGTGAAAATTACATCATTTGCCTTGAAAGGCTCACCGTCGTGCCACTTCACGTCTTTTCTCAGGTGGAAGGTCCAGGTAAGCCCATCAGATGATTCCTCCCATGAGCTGGCAAGCAGACCTGTTAAATTCCCTGTATTGTCCGGCCATACCAGCGGGTCAAAGCAGAAGCTTGTCATCACGTAACCTGGCCCTCTTGGGTAAAAGGTCAGTGGTGAAGGAAATCCCCAGTCGTTGCCGCTTGCTCCCCAGGTTGCTTTGAGGACCCTGGAATTTTCCTCACCGGTATTTTCTGCAGCTGCAGCCGGGGAAAGGAAAAGTAGACAAAGTACGCAACTGATAATGAAAAGGGACAAGAGGAGTGGAATCGCTTTTTCACTCCGTTCCATTCTTACCATCCTCTGGTATATTCATCATAACAGGATATACATACTAACTCTCCGTTCTGGACCCTAGCACGGGATTCTGCAAACATTTCCCCGCATTTTGAGCACTTTACCGAATTGAAGATCCTGGCTTTCTGAGGGATTTCCACATTTATATGCTTCGTATCGAACATTTTTTCGGCAGGTGTATCTCTCATTAATTCCGAGATATCGTTCATACGCTTCTCAAACTCAAGTGTCTCAGATTCCGTAGCTGTGCCTGACATTACTTTGGGACGGAGCTTGTCTAACTCCGGGTCAAGAGTATTAATGTTAAAATCGGCTTTCAATACAACCCTGACGGCTTTACTGCTGTCTCTGCATATGAAAGTAAAGGCCTGTTTTCCATAGTCTTTGAAGATAAGGTTGCCTTTTCCAATAGTGCAGCCCGTGATAACCTGTACTGCATCAACTCCGCATGCATCGTTTTCTACAATAGTTACAAGCTCTTCATCGAGATCTCTATCAGCGCAGAGCTCCTCTATACCGGTTTTTGCAGCTATATAACCTATAGTTAATCCCGGGCATATGTGCCCATGGAACTTGGCAACATCAGAAAACGAGGGTATTTGCTGTACTTCCGTATTTCCGTTCGAACTTTCTCCAGACATTTTGATCACAAATGTTATACATGATATTACTTAATATTTGTTTCGGAATAATAATTAACACGTGTTAACACGGTATGGTCGAATATTAAAACTAAACGAGTATTAAATTCTTCGAATAACAAGCACAGCAGACGAAAGTGCCTGAGATTAACAGTACTCCCGCCTAAACCTATGCAAAATTCCCAGAACTTATTTAATTTTCTAAAACACGATCTACACATACAGGAGAAATAAAGCACAAACAGGTCTGCCGTAAAATATTACGTTCAAATTGTGATGTTCCACGTTACCTGTTTCTCAAATAGGCTGCGTAAACTCTATGAATCAATTATCAGTAATAAAGTTTCTTTCAGCTTCTTTATCTATTTTAAAGGTTATTACAGTTTCTTTTTTTAAATAGAATTGTAAAAGAACATATTGCGAAAAGCTCCATTCACAGATTTATTCAAAAATAGGCGCTCTAATCTAACCCACACACGGATTCCAAGATATCAAAAATGTATATTAATTTAAGGCATATTCTGTTGTTATTTACTAAGTGACGATTAGATAAAATTTTGAGACCGTCGGATTCTTCTTTACGGAAGAAGCTGTTCAATATTATTAGCCCACCCGAAAAAGTTTCATATTCAAAAACAAATAAATAACAGGGCTTTTGCTGCAGCCAAATCTCTCAGTGCGGTGCTTTATGATGGATAGCTTAAAACCTTATTTCAACCCGGAAATTGAGACCATGGAAAGGGGAGAACTGGATGCCCTCATTGAGGAACGTGTAAGATACACGGTAAAGTATGCAGCAGAAAACTCCCCTTTTTACAGAAAATGGTTTGAAAGGCATGGTGTAAACCCTGCAGAAATTAAGACTCATGAAGACCTTCTTGACCTTCCTGTAATCTCGGGAAAGACTATTCGGGAAAACCAACCTCCCGAAACTGCTGAGTTCATGTTCAGGAGTGTAGGCTGGGAAGACGTTTTCACAATTCATGAGACCAGTGGAACCAGTGGAACTCCGAAGAGCTTTTTCCTCACCTGGGAAGACTGGGAACGCTATTCGGAAAAATACGCCCGTATTTTCAGGTCACAGGGCTTCGGTCCCGGGGACAGGGTTGTTATCTGTGCTTCTTATGGAATGAACGTGGGGGCAAACACGATGACTCTTGCAGCCAGGCATCTTGGCATGAGCATTATCCCTGAAGGCAAATGCACTTTTCCCCTTCGTGTCATCGAAGCTTACAGGCCGACAGGTATAGTGGGCAGCGTATTCAAACTCCTGAACCTTGCCAGAAGGATGCAGACAGATGGCGTTAATCCTCAAGAGTCAGGTGTGAATAAACTGGTTGTGGGAGGAGAAGCTTTTGCTGATGAATCCAGAAATTATCTTTCCGAAATCTGGGGATGTCCGGTGTACAACACTTATGGGAGCACGGAGGGGACAATGTGTGGGGAGTGCAATGAGATTTCCGGGCTGCATGTGCCAGAAGATTTTGTCCATCTTGACGTTTACGATCCCCATATAGAAAATTTCGTACCTGACGGAGAGTGCGGAAGAGTAATCCTCAGCACACTTTTGCCTGTTGGGGCAAAAACCGGGAACCTCCTGTTAAATTATGATACTGAGGACACTACTGTCGTGCTTACGCGCAAACCATGCCCCTGCGGGAGGACCCATATGAAAATAATGACTCCGCAGCGAGAGGCAGAAACGGTGTGGGTTGAAGGCGCTCCTTTCAACCGTGTAGATGTGGAAAGGAGTGTCTTCCAGCGCGAAAATATGGATTATCTGACAGGAGAATATGAAGCTTTCCTTTATGGTGAGGAAGATGAGGGAGAAACTGTACTGAGGGTCAGTATGGAATGCGAAAACCCTGATAAGTGCGACAGAGATCTTATAAAGGAAAACTTTGTTCGTACTTTTTTCAGGTATAAGCCTCCCCTTTCCCGTGCTTATGCAGAAGGTACCTTCAAGATCGTGTTTAATTTTACAGGCCCTATGGGACTCGAGTTAAGCAAGATTAAGGGCAGGCCTAAAAGGCTTGTGGATCGAAGATAAAGAGAAAAGGCACTTGAAATTCATGGTCGTTATTTTCAGAAAGCCTCATTGAAAATGAAGTAGAATTAAATCTCTTTTTTAAATTTTGTTATTCCTTTCCTCAGATTTTGTATCTCAACAGATTGAATCATTTCTTTTCTTACAGTAGATATAATTATTCCCAAACATTAATATTACTGAAGGACTAATTATTTATTAGTCAACTCTTTTATATTAGTGATTAAGTGAAAAAAACATATATAGTGATACGTACAATAATCTAAAGTATTATTCTTGTAGATAGATTCGAAATTACCTGGTGATACGATGGAAACAGAACTTATGAGGATAGGGGTTTCCCTTCCCGATACCCTTCTTAGTAAATTTGATGAGATTATCGAAAAAAGAGGTTATTCTTCCCGCTCGGAAGGCATACGAGATGCTATCAGGAGTTATATTTCGTATTACGAATGGATGGGTGATATTAAAGGCCATCGTGTCGGGACCGTTGCGGTTATTTACGACCACACAAAACGAGGTCTTTCAAATGCCCTTGCGGACATCCAGCATCATTACTCCCACCTGATAAAGTCCTCCGTGCATATCCACCTCGATCATGACAATTGTTTTGAAGTAGTCGTTCTGGACGGGGATGGCGAAGAAATTAAAGAACTTGCAGAAGCTATAATGTCCCTCAAAGGAGTAAAATTCTCAAAACTCACAACTGTAGCATCAAACGAAAAGATCTGATCTCACACTCTGATCTGACCTCTCAGTTTAATTATTCGAATTAATAATTCAGAATACTCTTCTGAGATTAAAGAGTCAACCCTGAGAAACAGGAAAAATCCTTTCGGTTTCTCCTTTAAGATTTTCTACAATGATTCTCAACGTATCTCAAGAGCAGGCTCCAAACTCTATGAGAACGCAGATCTGAAAACTTTGTTCTCTCCGCGAATCCACCAGACTTCTCTCTTTTAAGGTTTAAGGTAATAGGAAAGGGCAGAATGCTTCTATTAGTAGCCTCTACAAGAACACATACATAAAGGCTCTGGACTTCCAGAGATTTGAGAATCCTCATGCGGATAGGGTCTGCTAGTACTTTGAACAAGCCAACTATTTCTTCCACATCTTCATCAATTGCTGATTAAGTCTTCATTAATTGCTGATTACGTCTTCACTAATTGCTGATTACGTCTTCATTAATTGTTGATTAAAGAATCAAAATTTCATTGCCCAAAGCGGAGTGATTCGAGCTAATCTATCAACTCTGAAATGAATTATAGTACAGTTGCGAAAAGAAATTCGACACTTTAAAAAAGTAAAGAGATATTATTAAGAAGATATATAAAAAAAAGGAAACTTCAATTTGAGTCCCTTAATAGTGAAAACCCTTTTATTTGGATAAAAGGGTCATTTACACTATTTCCAACTATTTGCTAAAAAAATAAATAACACCAAAAAAGAATAAATAAATTAAAATTCTTATTTGGGAGCTACCATTTTAATATATTCTTTAGCACCGGTTTTTTTTCTTTCGTTGGATATTGTTATACAGTCTTTTGGGCAACCGCTAACGCATTCAGTGCACATAATACATCTGAATACATTAAGTTCCCATGTTTTTTCAGCTTTAGTAACTTTTAGTGCATCTGGGGGACATTTCTTTTGGCATATCCCACAGTAGATACAGTTTTCAGGATTGAAAACAATCCTTCCCTTAAACTCTTTAAAAGGTGCCCTTATCTCGAAGGGGTAAAGTCTGGTAGCAGGTTTACGAGAAATATTTGCTATAACAAGGTTTAACATGCCCATTATATCACCCTTCTTTATTATCTTTCAGTGCAGCTAATGCAGGGATCTATAGTAAGTACAACTATAGGGACATCAGCAAGTTTTATTCCCGGGAGTGTCAGTAACAGCGAAGGTATATTTGCAAAGGTAGGAGTTCTGATTTTAAGCCTTTCCAGGTTTTTAGTACCCTTACCTTTCACATAATATACAACTTCACCTCTGGGCTGCTCTGTTCTCATAATCGCTTCACCTGTAGGGAAGCCCTTTACGGGTATCGCGAAATCACCATTAGGCATCTTGGAGATAGCAGTCCTTATCAACTTAATAGAATCGTATAATTCAGTGATTCTTACTTTAGTTCTGGCGTAACAATCTCCATCTTTTTCGACGGCTGGCTTGAAACCGAGATCCTTATAGATATCCCAGTCTGCTGATTCTCTCAGGTCAATGCTGTTCCCACTTCCTCTAAGTGTAGGACCAGCAGTTCCAGCCTCATATGCTAGTTGTTTTGACATTGTAGCTAAGCCCACAAGTCTTTTCTTTACTGTGTAATTATTTACGAACACTTTTTCAAGATCTTTAACCTGAGGTTCCAATGTATCGAGAGTTTTCAGAAGAAGATTAATATGTTCGTCAGTGAAATCTTTGCTAGCTCCTCCGACTTTGGATATTGAATGTATAACTCTGTTTCCAGTGATTCTCTCCAATACATCCAATACTGCCTCTCTGTACTTCCAGCATTCATAAAAGAGACTTTCAAATCCGAAACCATCGGCAAACAGGCCAAGCCATAGGAGGTGACTATGAACTCTGTTGAGTTCACCAATTATCACTCTTATATACTGCGCTCTTTCAGGGATTTCGACATCGAATAGTTTTTCGACTGCCATTGTATAAGTTATACCATGAAGAGCACTGCATATTCCGCATATTCTTTCACAAATATAGGTTGTTTGATGAATGTCCTTTGTGTTTATGAATGTCTCAAGCCCTCTGTGCACGTAGCCCAGTGAGGGAAGTGCTCCAACTACAACATCATTATCGATTTCAAGTTTTAATGATACTGGTTCGGGTAAAACGGGATGTTGAGGACCAAAAGGTATTACGGTTGTCATATGATTCTCCTCTCAAATTGCTTTAAGCTAAGGGAGCTTTTGGACTGTTTGGTGTCAGGTAAAGGTGGCCTTTGTAGTCTATTGCTAAACCTTCGAAGGTCAATCCGAAGAGATCCTGGTACTCATTCTCAATCAAAAGTGCACATAGATAAATGCCTGACACACTCTTGGGTTTCTCACCTGGTTTCACAAAGTACCTTAGGTTTTTTAATTTGTTGTCTTTCTCAAAGACATATATAAAATCGTGACCTTCGTTAGCTTTCAGGCATATCATAGTAGAATATCGATAGCCATCACTTTTTAAACCCTCAACAGTTTTTAGCAGCTCTCCGCTGTTTTTAATTTCTGTGGAGTCTATGGTATTCTCAAGCATTCGATGGCACCTCCTTTCCTTTCAATTTTACCTCTTTTCCTTTGATATTCCCTTTCTTCTTATTTTCAAGTATTGAAAGTGCTGCTACTACGCCGTCAAGTATGGCTTCAGGCCTTGGGCAGCATCCGGGGACATATGCATCTACCGGTATAACCTGGTCCACTCCACCTATCACATTATAGCAGTTATGGAATATCCCACCTGTAGATGCACAGGCACCTACAGCTAAAACAACTTTAGGATCGGGGATCTGGTTATAAATATTTTTAAGCACATTGACATTTTTATAATTTATCGAGCCTGTAACCACCATTATATCAGCTTGCTTGGGAGTACCGATGTTTAAAACACCAAATCTTTCAGCATCATATAAAGGAGTAAGACAGGCTACTACCTCAATGTCACAGCCATTGCAGCTGTTACAATTTACATGTATAATCCATGGAGATTTTGCCAGACTCATAAATTTCCCTCTTTTTTATACTATTTTGACTCCGCTAAAATACAGGAATGCTATGTTTACAATGGAGATTGCCAGTAGGAGTGTCCAGCTCAGTTTGAGCATCCATTGCCAGTACACTCTTGCAGTAATGTTGTCTATAAGAGTTACAAGGAAGAAAGCAGCCGCAGATATAAGCACACCTATCAATGGGTTTACTGCCCAGAATACGAATATTAGTCCTGTTAAGAACACGTATTCATAGAAGTGCCCAATCTCAATGCCGGCCATACCTGGCCCTGAATATTCGGTCGTCATACCTTTAACCAGTTCCTGATGACCGTGGTGAGAGGTTGAATAGTCAAAGGGTGATTTCTTCAATTTTATATTCAGAACAACTATCATTGCTATGAATATAAGAGGCGTGTACATCAGCAGAGGGGTTGATGCGTTTACCAGCGCAGATAATTTGAAAGTTCCGGTAAGCAAGTATATGGCAAGAGCATATAATATTAAAATTGGTTCATAAGCCAGTATAGCCATAATTTCCCTTGAACTTCCTATCCTGGCGTATGGTGAACCAGTACTCATTCCACCTACTATGAGAGCTATCGAAGATACCGTGTATACAAATATTATCATTAGAATATCTGCTTTAAGCACTAACATCAAGAGGCTCAAAATTAAGAAGGCTACGTACACTACCACGTAGAAGTTTTGAGACGGGTTTACAACCAGATTGTCTTTACTGAGGAGCTTCCTAACATCATAGTATGGCTGCAAAAGGGGAGGACCGACTCTTCCCTGCAATCTTGCAGTAATTTTTCTGTCAATTCCTGCGTATAGGCAGCCAATCACAGGAGCTACAAATATAACAAGAACAGCTAATAAAATATCGTTCATGTTCATAATACTCCTCCTGCTAATGCAATTACAATGAGAATTATGGAAATTGCATATCCGAGTACTGTAAGTTTACTTTCTCCAAAGGTATTTTGAAGGTAGATGTTAGAGACACTGCTCTTATCGTAACTGCAAGTTCCGTTTCTAAACATTAATCCGTCTGTTTCCATGTTGTTTTCTCCACACATATAATAGTTAACTTTGCGGGGAGTGAACATATTTTTGGTAGCGAAATAGATTACAATAGCCAGAGCAAGCACTATGAAGATTGCTGCATAAGCAAATGCCCCTATTTCAGAGGTAAATTGTCCAGCCTGTCCTGTGATCTCAGGAGCAGCTTTAAGCAGAATTTCAACCTGAGGTTTAATGAAGTAATTGTATATTGAAAATACAAATATACTTGTAACTATAATCGCCAGTCCAAGGAATGACAGTGGGAAATATGTTTCCGGTTTCTTGTGGTGAACTGCATTCTTATCCATACTGGATGATAAGATTGTTCCCATCCACTTAGCATAATAAACTGTAGTGAGTGCACTTCCAAGTATAAGGAAGACTATCACAATAGGATTGCTTGATGCAGCTTCCATTGACACCCATTTTGTAAGCAGTACCCCAAAAGGAGGTAATAGCATTGATACCATTCCCAGAGCTGCAAGACTGGTAAGAAGAGGAGCCTTCTTTATTAATCCTGACATATCCTCAATATCTCTGCTTCCTATGGTGTGCTCAATTTCACCTGTGCACAGGAACAGAAGAGCTTTTGAGATTGCGTGGAACAGAATAAGCATAATCGCAGCAGCTACAGCCAGAGGTGTACCGATTCCAGCGCTTGCGATAATTAATCCCAGGTTTGCAATCGTGGAGTAAGCAAGTACTCTCTTGGCATTCCTCTGGGATAAGGCTAAAGCCGAGCACATAACGAAGGTAAAGCTACCGTAAACCGCAATAGCTGTTCCGAGACTCGTGCCCGCAAAAGCTGGTACTAGTTTGACAACTAAAAACACACCTGCATTCACCATCGTGCTTGAGTGCAGTAAGGCAGAAACCGGGGTTGGAGCTACCATTGCGCCTAAGAGCCAGCTCTGGAAAGGCATCTGAGCAGATTTCGCAAAGCCTCCTATACAGAGTAAAGCAACAGGAAGGGCTACAGCGGCCATTGCTGTCGCATCAGTTCCAGCGTAAGTTCCAATTCCAGAAAGAGTGCTTATATCATATGTTGCGAGCAGAATTATGCCTATAGATAAAGTAATTCCACCAACCAGGTTTAGAGCCAGAGCCCTGAAACCGTTATTTATTCCTTCTTCATCCATGTTGTATGAGATTAACACGAACGAACAAAGAGTTGTTAGTTCCCAGAAAAGAAACAGCCATCCCAGTGTGTCAGCCATTACTAGACCATTCATGGCTGCCAGGAAGAAACTCATCGTAAAGTAGAAAGTTTTTTGTCTGTTTAAATGCCTGTGTTCTTCATATTCATCCATATAGCCGGTTGCGAATAATATAATTGCAGTACCGACTATATTAACAATTAATATCATGATCTGAGAAAATTGATCAATATTAAAAGAAGCACCTTCAGCATGTGGAAGACTGGTAAAAGTGTAAGCAAATATAGCTGCTGAAATTATTCCTAGTCCAAGTGTAGGCCAGTTTTTATATTTTGCTGACACAGCAAGAATAAATAGTATCACCAGTACTTCGAGTATAAGGACAATATTTTCTAGCATTGCGAAATTTGGTTCGCCAATCTCAACTACTCCAGTACCATCTAGTACTAAACTAACTGATAAAGCTACTCCAATTATGAAAAAAGCCCAGGCCAAGTACTTGTATAGCGATTTGGGAAGGGCTACGAATAAAAGCGAAAACAGTACGGGTACTGCAATTAATAGCATAACAGTATTTTCTATCATACAGCGTATCCTCCGATCTATTAATCCTCCGATCTGTTTATTCTCTGACGTATTGGTGGAATTTATACAGTTGAAAAATAAATCAAATACATACGACGTTTTTATAACCCATTTTTTATATTCCCGAAAGGCTTATTAATTGATTTCTCAGTTCAACTGCGCAATTCCTGAGTATATAAGAATATGGACTAATAGCCCACAAATATTATAGTATTCTTATATCAAAATCACAAGAAATAATAATATGCGAATAATGTCGATATAAATTCGACATGTTGCCAATTCTTAATTATAGCAAAGGCATATTTAAAGATAGTGATTTTCTTTTTACTTTTATATTACTCACAAGAATAATGGACAAAATAGCCCCCAGATATTGTTTTCTTCTTGTTTTATATTTTATAGTTATAAATACTACTGAATGCTAATAAATACTACCAACTGATTTCAATATACTACCAAAGTGGTATAAATTAGCATACGCAAAGCCCTATTTAAACATAGTGGTTTTAGTTTATTTTTATATTGCTCCTGAGATTCATTTATTTAATAGCCTGCGAACATCACAGTTTTTTAAATTTAAAAACTAAAATAAACATTAAATAATATTATCAAATTACTACAATAATTAATATAACAAAGGGATATTTAAAGAAAGTGATTTTAACTTTATTTTTATAATAATCCTGTCATATACTATATTACTTCTGTTGTATATTATATTAATCTTGTTATATATTATAAAAAACAGGTGTAATATAATAATGGAGCATTCCTGACAGTCTATTTTTGACAGCCTATCTTATAGATACCTGGAGAATACTTCTGACAACATATTTTATAAGTTCTTCAAAACCTGAACTTATCTTTATTTTTATCCATAATTTTAACCAGGGAGAGCATTACGGGAACTTCCACAAGAACGCCTACTACAGTAGCAAGGGCTGCTCCTGAATTCATCCCGAAAAGGATAAGGGCCACTGCTACAGCCAGTTCAAAGAAGTTGCTCGCTCCAATAAATGTAGAGGGAGCAGCCTCCCTGTAAGGAATTTTAAGGTATTTTGCGCTTGCGTACCCGATCCAGAAGATAAGATAGGTCTGCAGAACAAGAGGGAATGCAATCAGAAGAATGTGCAACGGATAATTTATGATATTTTTCCCCTGAAATACAAAAATAAGGATAAGGGTAACTAAGAGGCCAAGAGGGGTTACCCATTCAATTCTCTTTATTAGCCTGTTTTCAAACCAGGTAATTCCTTTTTTCCTTATGACTACCTGCCTTGTCAGTACAGCGAGACCAAGAGGAAGTGCTACATAAAAAACGACCGAGACGAAAATGGTCATAAGGGGCACAGGAAAGTCGGTTGTAACTCCAAGGAGGAATTTTCCCAGCGGGGCAAAGAGAATCAGGATTACAAGGTCGTTTACTGAAACCTGAATAAGGGCATAATTAATATTAGCTTTTGCAAGATAGGTCCAGACAAGCACCATTGCCGTGCAGGGAGCAAGCCCAAGGAGAATCATACCTGCAATGTACTGAACCTGTAAGTCAGCAGGAATGAATGATGCAAAGATCACGCGCATGAACAGCCATGCAATAAAAGCCATGGTAAAGGGCTTGATTACCCAGTTTACGGCAAGGGTCAGAAGAAGGGGTGTAAGGTTTGCTTCAACATTGAGGATTTCCTCAAAATTTATCTTCAGCATGATGGGATACATCATAACAAGAAGCACAGCAGCTACAGGTACGGAGACATTTGCAATCTCGATTCTCCCAAGGGTATTCGCAAAGCCTGGAAAAACATAGCCGATTACGGTTCCCAGTACTATACAGACTGCAACCCAGATAGAAAGGTATTTACTGAAAAAGTCGAGTTCTCTTTCTTCTTCAAATTCGATTTTCTCTCTTTCCCCATGCATTTATTCTCCCTTTCCCGCTTCTTCTTCTTTTCTTTTGTTTGCCGGAATTAAAAGTACAGGTTTTATGGTTTGCCGGAGCACCCTCTCTACCGTACTTCCAAGCAGCAGTTCCTTAATTTCACCTTTCCCCCGGGCAGTCAATATAATCAGGGTAACGTCTTCCATATCGGCAAGCTTAACAATTTCTTCAGACGGAACGCCTTCAAGCACGCTGTACCTGACAATAACTCCTGAAAAGCGTTTGCCTATCTCCTGAAGTCGGCCGATTGTTTCTGCTTTTTGCTCATCCAGCAGATCGAGATCTTTTATATTATCTATAACATGGACAAACACGACCTCCTTCAGAATTTCAGTAAACTCGTGAAGCTGCTCAACTGCCCTCATGGCCTCTTCTGAGAAATCAAGAGGTACAAGAATTCTGGAGAAAGTTGTTCGGCACGCCTTCCCATAAACTTCCTTCCCTTCTTTCAGGACATTGTACTTTTCGACAAGAAGCATCCTTTCGGACCTGTGAGCTATATATTCCGTAGTTCTCCCCAGGAACCTGCCCTTTATAAGCCCTTTAGTAGTAGCTCCTATAATAATACAGTCAACGTTCTTTTGATTGGCAACCTCTATAATAACTTTCGCAACCTCTCCTACTACAACCAGAGTTTCGGCTTCAAGCTCAAGGTCCCTGGCAAAGTTCGCATGATATTCTATCTCTTCTTTTGCATGCCGTTCAAACATCGGGGCAAGCCCCTGAGCTTTATGAATATCTACTACATGCAGCAGAATAACTCTCTTTAGTCCGGCATTTCTTAATTCCCCTATACAGCCGAGCAAATCTTCCGTTTCTATGGTGAAATCAGTGGGAACAAGTACGGTTTCAATCAATCCTGCGCCCCCGGTTACAGAATACCCCAATATCGTTTTTATTTCACTATCCCTTTAAGGTTCCTTTTTATAGTATATTTTTGCAGCATAAATAAGTACTATAATGCCTCTGCCGGAGATCGGAAACAGGCAAATAAAGGTTATAATTAACAAATAAAGTAAAAAATAGGAAGAAGAAAGGAAAAGAGGCCTGAAAAAGGATTATAGAATGGAGACCGGATAAAAGGGGCTTTCGGGTATTGGAAGTGACAGCTCCCACGAATAAATTCGTAGGCATCTATGGTATTTCAACCAATGCTATACTGCCCTAGAGCAACTATTTATCCGTGTCTCGCCTGTACCG
>CAZSVY010000014.1:0-5185 GCA_964610495.1 uncultured Methanosarcinales archaeon | reverse complement strand
GGCAGGTTTCCTGCCGAAGAAGAGAAAAGGCGTTCTATGGCTATCGCCAGAGAAGCCATGGAGAGCATGAGAAAAAAGGGTGACCGCCTGGCGTTCATAAGCGAGGTTCTGGAGCAAAAGGAAGGTATCGACCTTTACATGGGTTCCATGAATGCCAGCAGACAGGTCTGCCGGCTAATTACCTCAGAACTTGGAGGCAGCTTTTCCGAATCTCCTACCCTTGTGGGAATGAAAGATGGAAAGAACGTTTACAGGATTACTTTTTCCGTGCGTCTTCCCGAATTCAGGCCAGGGGATGTAATCAGGTTCAGAGGAAAAATTATCCAGATCAAGAGTTCAGGAAAAAAAGTTAACGGGATTTCCCTTGAGGACGGTTCCAGATTTATCTCAACGCCTGAGGAATTAAAAGGAGCAGAGAAAATAGGCAACATGGCGGATGCAGTTTTAACGGTGCTGGTTTCAATCGAAGACAACGCGATTCTGGTACTCGACCCCGAAACGTATGAGACTGTTGCTATAAAGAAGCCGATGTCATTCAATGCAGAAGCAGGAAGTGAGATCCCTGTCCTGAAAACCCCTTATGGAATCTTTGCACTGGCACATTCCGATATTCCGCAGGCAAAATGAAAGGCTCAGAAAGAGGAAATATGCAGAATATCCTTGTAATCGGATTTAATACCCGGAACGTTGTCTGCTCTGCAAGCCGGGCTGGCTATACGGTCTGCTCTATAGATGCTTTCCGTGATCTCGACCTGCAAGAATGCGCACATGCATCGGCGCTTCTGGAGTGCGGAACCGTACAGGAACTGCACCAGGTCGAGATTTCCCGGATAAAAGCTCAGATGGCTGAATTCGGACTTGAGTTTGATGCCCTTGTTCCAGGCTCGGGACTGGAGATGCTTGACCATAAGGATTTTTCCTGCCCTGTACTCGCCAGCAGTCCGGATGCCATGCAGAAGGCCTCAGACAAACTTTATCTCTCAAAAAGGCTTGAAGCCCTGGGAGTCCCTCACCCACGCTGCTATTCACCGGAAGAACTGGATGCAATAGAATATCCGGTTATGATTAAGCCAGCCTCAGGCGGGGGAGGAATTTTCAACCGGATTGCCAGAGACAGGCATGAGCTTTTAGCCAGCCTCGAAGAATTGCGCGAGCTGAACCCGGAAATTACGGAACAGACCGTTATTATCCAGGAATTTCTTGAAGGAATACCGTCAAGCGTTTCCTTGCTTTCTACAAAGAATGAAGCTCTTTCAGTGGCTGTGAACGAACAGCTAATAGGAATACCCTGGCTTTCACGGCTACCCTTTGCTTATTGTGGAAATATAACCCCTTTCAGGACAGATCAAGCTGAGGAAATGGAAGCCCTGGCTGAAGAACTGGTGCTTGAATTTAAGCTCCTGGGCTCAAACGGAGTGGATTTCCTGGTTTCGGAAAAAGGACCTGTAGTACTTGAAATAAATCCGAGATTCCAGGGAAGTCTCGATACTGTTGAGAAGGCGATGAATATTAACCTTTTTGAGGCTCATGCCGGTTGCTTCAGAGGGGCACTTCCTGAAAAACCCGAAGCCAGGTGTTTTGCTGCAAGAGGAGTAATCTACTCGGATCGAGAACTTTTTATAGACAGAAAACTCATGGACGTCATTCTGAGGGAAAAAAGCGCTGACATTCCATCCCAGGGAACTGTTGCAGAGCCTGATGGGCCTCTTACTTCCCTGTTCGCGTGCACATCTACCAGGGAAGAGGCAGTCCTGTCGCTTAAAAGAGGGGCAAACAGGATAAAAGCTTTCATTGAAAACCAAACGAAAAGAAAAAATACCTGAGATTTGCCGAAAATGTATAAATCCAGGGTTAAGAAAGTTCAATTTTTTCGGGCTAAGGAAAGTTTCCGGAAGAAAACGGGGAATGTAAATTTTAATACTGGTATATCCAATTCATATTGGCATTTGCGAGGTGAACATATTGGTCGATGTAAATGACAAGGTAATTAGAGGATACCTCATGAGCCTTGTAGGGGAAGAAGGGCTACAGATGATAGAAAAAATGCCCGAAGGCGAGGTTACAGATGAAGAAATTGCGGCAAAGACCGGGGTTCTGCTGAACACCGTGAGGAGAACGCTCTTCATACTATATGAGAATAAATTTGCAATCTGCCGCAGGGAGAGAGATTCAAACAGCGGATGGTTAACGTACCTCTGGCGCCTGGATTTTTCTGACATAGAGCACCAGCTTATGAGGGAAAAGAAAAAATTGCTCCGTAACCTGAAGGCTCGCCTTGAATTTGAAGAAGACAATGTTTTCTATACGTGCCCTCAGGGCTGCGTTCGCCTCCTCTTTGACGAAGCTACGGAAACCGAGTTTCTCTGCCCCATGTGTGGAGAAGATCTGGCCTTCTACGACAATTCTCGTTTTATAGAAGTCCTGAAGAGACGCGTAGATGCTCTCAGTTCGGTATAAGTGATCTGCCTTGACTACCCGAGCCGAAGCAATAAAACTGCTTGAAGAAACCGGATGCACTCCCAATGTGATCGAACATTGTAGGGAAGTAGCGTCGCTCGCAGTTGAAATTGCAAATAAAGCAAAAGCAGCAGGACATAACGTAAATTCGGAACTGGTAGAAGTAGGGGCTCTCCTGCATGATTTTGGACGATGTAGAACTCATAAAATCACTCATGCGGTAGAAGGATACAGGCTAGCCAGAACAAGGGGAATAGAGCCAGAGATTTCCGAAATAATAAAAAGACATATAGGAGCAGGAATCTCAAAAGAAGAGGCCGGGAGGTTAGGGCTTCCTGAAGATGATTATTTCCCGCGAAGCCTTGAGGAAAAAATAGTTGCCCATGCCGATAACCTTGTTAAGGGAACGAGTAGAATAACTATAGCTGAGAGGACTGCGCTCATGCGTAAGCAAGAAGTACCGGAAAATGTGATTCAAAGGGTAAATAAACTTGCTGAAGAGGTCGAAGGGCTTTTCGGTTAAATTCCGGATTTTTCAGGAGATCAGGAGATCTGAATATCCTGTAATGGAAAAAAGAAAAAAATTATTTTGCCAAATCTTCCTCCGAATTTAAATTTAGACGCGTTCAATAAAAAAGAGGAGGAAAACTTATATATAGCGATATTAATAATGAGATAATGAAGTGCTAAATCCTGCTATTTAAGTTAAAAATACTCACCTCACTAAAACATTTTTTTTAGCGACATTTTCTCATTTTTAACTTATTACGAGGGTATGTTTATGGATAATGACAAATATCTAAAGGGCACAACTACCGTAGGAGTAGTTTGTACCGATGGTATCGTGCTCGCAAGCGAACAGAGAGCCACAATGGGGAATTTCATCGCAAGTAAAACTGCAAAGAAGGTTTACCAGGTAGACGACCTTGTAGCAATGACCACTGCCGGTTCGGTAGGGGATGCCCAGCAACTTGTGAGGCTCGTAAATGTAGAATCACAGCTCTACAAGATGCGCAGGAACGAATCCATGACAATAAAAGGTATTGCAACTTTAATGTCAAACTTTTTAAATGCCAACCGCTACTATCCCATGATGGTCCAGCTCCTTATAGGAGGAGTTGACAAAAATGGGCCTGGTATCTACTCGCTGGATGCTCTTGGAGGAAGCATCGAAGAGACAAGGATCTCGGCTACAGGTTCCGGTTCTCCCATGGCTTATGGGGTGCTTGAAGACCAGTACAGGGAAGATATGACTGTAAAGGAAGGCCTTGACCTTGCCATTCGGGCGATCCACAATGCGACTAAAAGGGATTCAGCGTCCGGAGAGAATCTCGATGTAGTGGTAATTACTAAGGAGGCGTTCAGGAGGCTGGATCCTGAAGAAGTAAAATCCATAAGAGCTTCATTAACTAAATAACTTAAATTGTTGGTTTTTTATTTTAACATTAAACTAACATCTTTTTCAACCTATTATTTTTTAACATCTACATACTTTTTCATTTTTTGACAAAAAGGAAGATTCTTGATGCCTATTGAAGACGTGCTATTAGACCTCAAACATAAAATTGAGAAAAACCTACCCGCAGGAGTTACAATTACCGATGTTGAATTTGAAGGGCCTCAGCTTGTGCTATACACTGAAGAACCCAGGAAATTCGCAGACGATGGGAATATTATTCGCAACCTGGCAAAAGAACTCAGGACACGGATTGCCATGCGCCCTGACCCCAGGGTACTTGCAACTCCTGAAGACTCTATTTCTATAATCGAAGAAGTTGTTCCAAAAGAATCCGTAATCTCGAGCTACTATTTTGACCCTGACTCCGGAGAAGTAATTATTGAAGCTGAAAAACCGGGTCTTGTGATAGGAAAACACGGAGCCACCCTCCGGGAGATCACAAAGCAAATCGGCTGGATTCCGAAGGTTGTTCGGACTCCCCCTATTAAATCCCGTACAGTGAAAAATATCAGGGAGTTTATGAGAAACAACCTCAAGGAAAGAAAGGAAATCCTGAAATCCGTGGGGAGGAAGATTCACAAAGAGTGTACCTCAAAAGACCAGTGGGTAAGGGTTACATCGCTTGGCGGATGCAAAGAGGTAGGAAGGAGCTGTTTCCTGCTCTCGACTCCTGAGTCCAGGATCCTGATCGACTGTGGAGTCAATGTAGGTTCGGACGAAAACATGACTCCTTACCTGTATGTTCCTGAAGTTTTCCCCTTAAACCAGATCGATGCCGTGATAGTTACTCACGCCCACCTGGATCATCAGGGACTCGTACCTTTGCTTTTCAAATACGGGTACGAAGGACCTGTATACTGCACACCTCCTACAAGGGACCTGATGGTGCTGCTCCAGCTCGACTATATCGACGTGGCAGCAAAAGAAGGGAAGAAGATTCCCTACGAGTCAGGCATGGTAGCAAAGACCCTCAAACACACGATTCCTCTGGACTACGAGGAAGTAACGGATATCGCTCCTGATATCAAATTGACTTTCCACAACGCGGGCCATATTTTGGGATCGGCCATTTCCCATTTCCATATAGGGGATGGGCTTCATAATGGGGTCTTTAAAGGAAACTACAAATATGAGAAAACCAGGCTTTTTGACCCGGCTGTCAATAAGTTCCCAAGAGTTGAAACTGTAATCAGTGAAGCTACTTATGGGAATTCCAACGCTTTCCAGCCTGCACTTAGGGATGCCGAAAGGCACTTGCAGATGGTAGTA
>CAZSVY010000013.1:0-12240 GCA_964610495.1 uncultured Methanosarcinales archaeon | reverse complement strand
TAAAGTTTGGGAAAATTCTGAAAAATAAATGTAAGGCAAAAGTTATTTTATTCATTGGATAATATCTAAAAGGCTTATGGTTTTGCTATGTTTTTGCGTAAATTTTTTTCTGACCGCAACTGCTAAAACAGATATTCTTAAATTTTAATCCGTATTTTTTAAACCATCTCTGAAAGAAAAACAACTATCTATTTATAAAGATAAGCCTATTCTATGTAACTTCCCATAAAGAGTAAAAAAACAAAGATGTCCTATAATGAACAGAGCTGCCCGATCTTTCAAAAACGGGGACTCCTGCCAGGGAATTCCTGTAATGCATATCCTGTATCTCCTGCTCATTCTTATAGCTCCTTTTGCAGGGGTGAATCTTCTTTTTTTCCTATCTGTCGTGCTTTTCGTGGGAATTCGGTTTTCGGGAAACGTTTTTTCCTGTAGCAGGGATGCCACCAGCCTTGCTTTTTCCCTGGCTCTCATGCTCTTTGTTTCCGTAATTTCAGGGGGCTCTTCTTATACCTATCCTTTTTACATAGTACTCGCCGCTTTTGCGGTTGCTGCAGTAGGAAACCATAAAACTTCTTTTTCCGAAACCGATCCTGCACCTGATTTTAATACAAAACGGAGCAGAATCAAAAAGAGGAGTTTTTCAATACTCTGGAGTTCGGCTTTCCTGGCACTTCGGATTGCTGCCGCATTCTTTGCAGCAAGCTGGATTATCTACTGGCAGAAGCTTCCGGTCTCATATAATCTGATCTTCTTCATAGCTGTGATCGGGGCGGTTACAGGCTCTCTTTTCGAGTCAATCCCCTCCAAAATAGATAAGAATATTTCGGTGCCCCTGGGCGCAGGGATGACTATGTGGATATTTGAGGAGTTCAGGTACTGGGTGCCTCCTGAAAAAATGGTCGTAGCGCTTGTCTTCTCATTTTTCCTGGGTGTGCTGGCTTACAGGGCGAAGATTGCAGACGTTTCTGCTCTCCTGAGTGCCGCTCTTCTGGGAGTCCTGATAATCGTCTTCAGCGGGCTTTCCTGGTTCCTGCTTCTGCTCACGTTCTTTATTCTTGGAGGCGGGTTTACAAGATACAAGTATGCGTACAAAGAATCCATAGGGATTGCACAGGCTAAAAACGGAATCCGGAGTTACGAAAACGTATTTTCAAACAGTACGGCAGCCCTTGCCCTGGCAGTAGCATACGGGGTCTTTCCGGAGCACAGCCTTCCGATTGTCTATGCCTATATGGGCACGGTTGCAACGGCTACCGGAGATACTCTGGCAAGTGAAATCGGGACAACCGCAAGAGGAAGGCCAAGAATGATAACAACCCTGAAGCTCTCGGAACCCGGAGCCGACGGGGCTGTATCGATACTTGGTGAGTTTGCTGCAATCTTCGGTTCTGCAGTGATAGGAATTCTTGCATACTTACTTGGAGTATCGGATAATTTTATATTAACAGTCCTTATTACAACGGCAGGAGGCTTTTTCGGGACAAATATGGACAGTCTCCTTGGGGCTACTCTTCAGAAAAGGGGATTACTTTCAAACAGCGGAGTCAATTTCGCGGCAACTTTTGCAGGGGCAGGAGTTTCCGCAGGCCTGTATTACCTTATAACCTGAATCAAGGTACGGAATAAATCCGGGTACTGATCTGGGTACTGAATAGAATCAGTTATGTAATAATTTTTACAAACGAGTTTTTATCCTGAGACAGCTCTGAGGTTCTAAGGCTCATTCTACTGTTTTTCAGGTTTTTACACTGTTTCTCCGGTTCCGCACTCCCTAAAAGAAGCATCCATTTATATTTTCAGGGACATATCCTTAAGAAAACAGGGTTACTGCACCATTCCATCTCTCATTCATTCTATTTTCATTTCAAACTTACAGGAAGGCAACCAGATGACAGAAACCGAGTATAAAGGCAAGAAAATCCTGCTTGTAATCGCCCAGGAACAGTTCAGGGACGAGGAATGTTTTGTTCCGAAGCAGCTTTTTGAGGCTGCAGGAGTAAAAGTTATTGTTGCAGCCGAATCGACGGGAACTGCGAAAGGGATGCTGGGAG
This sequence comes from uncultured Methanosarcinales archaeon, assembly GCA_964610495.1. Lineage (GTDB taxonomy): Archaea > Halobacteriota > Methanosarcinia > Methanosarcinales > Methanosarcinaceae > Methanosarcina. The sequence goes on along the minus strand of CAZSVY010000013.1, from coordinate 10,186 downwards.
GCACAGTTAAGCCTGATATCACGATCTCGGACGCCAGAATTGACGAATATGATGCAATAGTAATCTCCGGAGGATCAGGCTCAAGAAAATACCTGTGGGACAATAAAGCTCTGCAAAAACTCGTAAAGGAAGCGGATGCCCTGAAAAAGGTGGTTTCCGCAATTTGCATTTCTCCTGTGGTACTGGCAAGAACGGGTGTCCTGAAGGGTAAGGAGAGCACGGTTTTTAAAAGCCCGGATACGGTCCGCGAACTTAAGGAACACGGGGCTGTTTATCTGGACCGGGATGTAGTGGTTTCGGGCCGCGTGGTCACAGGGCGAGACCCTGCAAGTGCTGATGCGTTTGGAAAAACCGTACTTGAGGCCCTGAAAAAAGTTTAATTCCCATTTTAAGGCCCTGAGGACTGATCGATACCCTATTAAGATCTTATGCGCAGATCTCCTTTACCGAAAAAGCAATTTGAGAATTCGATTTATCCGGTTACCGGATGTGCTTGTTATGACAGCGGAACTTGAAGCTATACTGCATTACCACCAGGCAAGTAAGCATAATTTCAAAGCTTATGCTCCTGGTCCTCACCGTCTGGATATGCCAATCAAACCGGACCCCTTCCTTAATTACCACGGAACTCGGCTTTTGAATCTGGATCTCTGGAGCGATGAGCAGATAAAAGCTGAGATTTCTCCTGTTTATGAACAGGCTTTCTCACCGGAGAAACTCAGGCCGTCTGAGCTGAGTGCGGAATCCATTTCAAGGCTTTTTTTTGACAGCTTCTCCATTTCGGCCTGGAAAACGGCAGGAGGTACAAAATGGCCTCTCCGCGTCAATCCTTCAAGCGGAAACCTTCATCCTACCGAAGTTTACCTTCTTTCCGGTCCTGTAAAGGGGTTTCTTAAAAAGCCCTCGGTCTGCCACTATGCTCCTTTGCCTCATGCCCTTGAACTCAGAGCCGAATTCTCCAGAGAGGCCTGGGAACTATTAAGTTCGGGCTTTCCCGAAGGCACTTTTTTCGTGGGTCTGAGTTCAATTTACTGGCGGGTTTCCTGGAAATACGGGCTCAGAGCCTTCCGATACGCACAGCATGATACAGGGCATGCAATTGCTGCCCTGACCTTTGCCGCTGCCGGGCTCGGCTGGAAGACAAGCCTTCTTGCAGACATGGGTTCGGAAGAAATTGCAGCGCTTCTTGGCATATCCGGTAAGAAAGGGCCTGAAAAACAGGTACCTGCCTGTCTGCTTGCAGTTTATCCTGCAGGAAAAACCTGTACCAGAAGCAGGGTTTCTTCCGCTGCGGTTTCGGCTTTCAGAAATCTTTCCTGGGAGGGCGTTCCTAACAGTTTAAGCTCAAAGCATGTCGAATGGGTGGGCATTGAAAAAGCTTCTCTGGCAGCTCAAAAGAAGGGAACAGGTTACCTGGAGAAGAGAGAAGAACCAAAATCCGGTACGCAGGCCGTTTCATCCCCGAAAACAAGCAGTTCCAGGAATCGGTCCGATTTTGAAACCGTTCCCCTGCGCAGCGTTATCCGTGGAAGGAGAAGTGCTATCGAAATGAATAACAGCGCATACCTGGAAAAAGAAACTTTCTACGCTATGCTGCAAAGAACCCTTCCTCAAAATAATCCGATTTTCAATTCCCTTGCTTTTGGTTCCTTCACTCACCTGCTGCTTTTCGTAAACCGGGTAAAAGATCTTCTTCCGGGACTTTACATTTTCCTTCGCAAACCCGGGGAAAAAGAGCGGTTTGAAGCGGCCATCAGGCCGGATTTCCTGTGGGAAAAGCCTAAAAATTGCCCATCTGACCTTGAATTCTATATGCTTATGGAAGAAACCCTGCATAATTTTGCAGCCCAGCTTTCCTGTTCGCAGCGAAAAGCCGCAGATGCCTGTTTTACTGCCTGCATGCTCTCGGAATTCGAAGAGCCCCTGAACAGGTTCGGCGCCTGGATATATCCGTACCTTTTTTGGGAATGCGGAATTCTGGGGCAGCTTCTTTACCTTGAAGCTGAAGCACATGGTCTCAGGGGCTGCGGGATAGGATGCTTCTTCGATGACCCTCTGCATGAAACCATAGGCTTCAAAGGGCTTGAATATCAGGATCTCTATCATTTCGCAGTTGGTTATCCGCTTCAGGAAATCGGCGTTACAACCCTTCCTGCGTATGAAGAGTAACTTTTTATTCTTTCTTTTGCCCTTTTTATTCCTTTCTCTTTTCTCTCCTCAAAGTTCTCCTTCTGATAATTCCGGGTTGTGAGGGAGGAATAGGTATCTCATATCCAGATCCCGGCTCTCATACCATCATAATTCCACGGAGCAGATGGCCCAGAATATCCGAACCCCGTTTTTCATGAACCCGCTAGAGAATAAAGTCCTGGTCAATTACGTTATCTTTTTATCCTCTCGAAAAGTATGGTGTTCAATTCCAGGAATTACGGGAACTCGATTGATCAGCACTTTGTCTATTCGATGACCATCCATATCAACCACCTCATAACGCAGTCCCCTTAATTCAATATGTTCTCCCGTTTTAGGGATTCTCTGCAAGATGAACATGATCATTCCGGCAACGGTTCGATAATATCCTCTTTCTTCTCCTGGAAAGGAATCCACACATAAAGCATCCTTAAGCTTTTCAACAGGTGTATCTCCATCGACCAGCCAGGAGCCATCTTCCCTAACTACGACCTGTATTTCCACCGGCTCGCCAAGAGAATGAACGTCCCCTACTATTGCTTCCATGATGTCATGTAGAGTAATGATGCCCTGTATACTTCCGTATTCATCAGTTATAAGGGCAATATGCACTCCGGTTTCTTTGAATAATTCAAGGAGTCTCAGGACCGTGATAGCTTCAGGTGCAATCAGCGGTTTCGTGACTGAGCCTCTGATATCGGCTGTGCCACTTTCCACAAACTTTGCCAGGACATCCTTTACGGATACCATGCCGACAATATTGTCCAGGTCTTTCTCATATGCCGGAAAATTGGATCGTCCGCTTCCAATCATCTTCCATACGTTCTCATCGGTGGGATCATTCAGGTCAAGCGCAATGATGTCACTGCGATGCGTCATCAGGGAATCGACTCGTCGATCTCCAATGTCGAACACACCTTCTATCATGCTCAATTCGGCTTTCTCAAAAACCCCGGCTTCGGTTCCCTCTTCAAGCATAAACTTGATCTCCTCTTCCGTTACCGGAGGCCCGGTGATCTTCCGGACCCTCAGAAGCCGGAGCACAGCCTCGGTCGAACGACTGAGAATTATCACAAACGGCTTTGCAATAACAGAAAGAGAGAACATGGGTTTTGCGACAGCACAGGCTATGGATTCCGCATTGCTGAGTGCAAGCCGTTTAGGAACAAGTTCCCCAAAAATCAGGGTCAGGTAGGTGATAATGAGTACCACAAAAGTGATGCTGAGCACACCACTGTACGGGGCTAGAGCAGGGAACTTCCCAAGGTAAGCCGCGAGCCCTTCCGCTATAGTAGCTCCACCGAATGCACCAGCAAAGATGCCTACAAGAGTAATTCCTATCTGGATAGTTGAGAGAAAAGGAGTAGGTTCATCTGCAAGTTTAAGTGCAACAACTGCTCTTGTATCTCCTTCTTCCGCCTGTTGTCTGAGACGGATTTTTTTGGATGACATAAGGGCAAACTCTGACATTGCAAAGATGCCATTGAGCGCAATAAGAAGAAGTACGATAACGATCTCAAAGATATAAGACATTTTTCAGTTATTAGGCAGATCATAATATTTAAACCCATCTATATTTCGATAAATTATGCGTTACCCCGGCTTCGGTTTATGTAAGCTCATATATAGTATTGTAAACATTCCGCGAGTATTAAACTGTATTTTATACCCTGTAATATCCAGTTTCTGATCAAGCTATGCAACTTCTGACGTTTATGAATAATTCTTTTATAAATTAATATTCTAATGTAAAAAGATTCGGTAAGTTTTAAGGTATTAAGTAATTAATTCGACATGATGATACTATGTTTACCATTTCAGCAGGCTTTCACGAGTTATTTTGAAGAACGCCAGCATAGTAAGAGTTACCGAAATTCACTAAAAATTTATTCTGCACACGCTTTTCTTTTGTCATTCCTTCTTCTCCTCTTTGCCTTCTTTACTCTTTCCTCTTCTCAAACCTCTCCTTCTTACAATTCCGGGCTGGGAAGGCGGAACCGGTATCTCACATCCTGATGTCAGTTCACATTCTATTACAATTCCCCGCAGTAGCCGGCCCAGAATATCCGAACCCGTAACAATCCTTTTCTCCTGGCCCCAGTAGAGGATAAGATCCTGGTCGATTACATCGTCTTCAGGGTGCTGCGGATACACCTTGAACTGCCGGATTACTTTTTCAAGCCTGGTCTTCGGAGACTTCACCACAACCGGGAAATGGCAATAAGAAAGCGGAATGAATGGGCCTTTCTTGTAGACCGCATCCCTCAGGAAACCGTCCGCATCAAGCACCATTACAGGCTCATCCTGAGGGTTAGTAATGATCACCCATTTCTTTCCGGACGCTTCGATTTTTTGCAGGAAAGGGTCAGTTGGTTCTCTTTTGAAAGGAGGAAAAACCGGGCGGTTATTTTCGACCGGGAGAGAGATTATGCTTCTTTGATCTATTAGCGAGCCCTCATCGGAAATGCTGACATCGTCTATGGAAAGAAAGTTCAGGGCTCCTATTCCTTCAAAAGTGCCAATATCGGACTTTCCCGACTCTATGTGTTTTTCGAGCATAATCCGCATAGCCTGCTCCTTGAAGAGTTCAAGTTTTTCCCTGCCCAGCCACCAGTCAAGAATAAGCGCTGTAGGCTTGGCTACGGGATAGAGCAGCATCTGATAGAAGCGGACTAGAGGGGTCAGCTTTGCTCCGAGTGACAGGGCGTTTCGGGAAAAATAAGCCTGGGGTGCAATCTCTCCGAAACTGGTGATTATGAAAGTAGAGAAAAGGAAAGCCGAAGCTCCTGTCAGCACGGAATCAGTAAGCAGGGCAATCATGACATTTACACCTACGTTCCCCCAGAGCATTGTCGTAAGCAGGAAATTGGAGTCCTTTCGGATCTGCAGAATTTTGATAGCTTCTTCATTGCCAGCTTCGGCCTCTATCTCAAGCCTGAGTCTTCCAAGTCCAAAAGCCCCGATTGTCATACCGGAGAAAATAGCGGACTGAGTGAGGCAGATAAAAATCAGTATCCAGGTAACTATTTCATTCATTGTGAGTCTGTAACCTCTATAAACTTCATACAGGCATAGTTTAATGGCTTAATCCGTCAGTATTCAGCAGTTTAATCCGCCACTAACCTCGTACAGGCATAACTTAAAGGATAACTTAACAGATTAATCCATTAATGATTTTAATATAAATAAGTTTTAACGACTTAATTCGTAATTTTTATATATTTAACTTGATCGCCGTCATCTTCCAAATCTGGTTTTATGGTTTTGCATTGCCTTAGCTTTTTGTAAATTTAGCCTTATGATTTTACTTAACCTGAACCCCTGAACCATTAATTTTCTGTGAGCTTTATGCGGTTTTAACAGTACTGCGGGAAAAGCTTTCTAGTAATCTTAATTTAATTATTACTGCATTATCATAGTTTAACTTGCGTTCTCAGGTTTATTGCAAATTCGGCTGCAAAAGTTCGATTACCTGTACGCAAGCCTTTTCACAAGCCTTTTCAAAAAGGTTTGATCGCAAACTTTTAGAAAAAGTTTGATCAAAACCGGAAAACGGCGTGATCAACCGGCGCAACGGTTGCGGTTGAATGGTATAATCTTTAATAAGAAATAAGTTATACTAAATGGTCGATCAGTCAACCACGACGAGTAAAACTATTATTAAGAGCACTATCTCTGAAAAAACATATCCTGCACATAAATCGATTGCGATTTTCCTTACACTACAGACCGCAGATAATGACCCTTCTGATCAGTGATATACATGGAAAAAGAAAAAAATAACGCCGGATCATTTACTGAAGTCCCGGAAATCTGCCACACTCCTGATGTTCCTGTTGTCGGCACAGGGAAACAGGTTGTGCTTCTTATTGCGATACTTGCGGGATTTATTACCCCTTTTGACGGTTCGGCAGTAAATATTGCCCTGCCTGTACTTGGGGCGGAGTTTCACATGGACGCGATCGCCCTTTCGTGGGTTGCGACTGCATATCTCCTTTCTTCAGCCCTGTTTCTTGTCCCGTTCGGAAAGATCGCAGACATTTACGGAAGGAAAAAGATTTTCCTCTACGGTATTACAATTTTCAGCCTTTCGTCTTTAATTATGACTATGGTTTCCTCAACGGAAATGTTGATTGGAGTACGGGTTATCCAGGGTATTGGGAGTGCCATGATCTTCGGGACAGGCGTCGCCATTGTTACATCGGTCTTCCCGCCCGGTGAGCGTGGAAAAGCTCTTGGTATTTATATTACTGCAGTTTACATCGGGCTTTCCATTGGTCCCTTACTTGGAGGTGCGATGACACAGTATCTCGGCTGGAGGAGCATCTTTTTCGTAAATGTCCCTATAGGTATTATAACAATTCTCCTGATCCTGTGGAAGATTAAAGGTGAATGGGCTGAGTGCAGGGGGGAGAAGTTCGACCTGACAGGGTCAGTGATATATGGTGCAGCGGTAGTTGCAGTCATGTACGGTTTCTCAGTTCTCCCGGACTTTAAAGGGGCTGCCCTAATAGTTGTGGGAATTCTCGGGATTATTGTTTTTGCCCTGTATGAGATGAGAATACCTTCTCCCGTTCTTGATATTACACTTCTGACAAAAAATCGAATTTTTGCCTTTTCAAACCTATCTGCACTCATCAATTACAGCGCGACTTTCGCAGTGACCTTTCTCTTAAGCCTCGACCTGCAATACACTAAAGGCTTCACGCCCGGGCATGCAGGGAGTATCCTGATAGTGCAGCCAGTTGTCATGGCTATGATTTCGCCAGTTGCCGGCCGGCTCTCGGACAGGATTGAACCACGGATTGTTGCATCGGCAGGAATGGCATTTACTGCGCTTGGGCTCTTCCTTCTCATTTTCCTTAAAGAAACAACTCCTATCTGGTACCTGGTTGTCATCCTGATTATCCTTGGTGTAGGTTTCGGGCTTTTCTCATCCCCGAATACGAATGCAATCATGAGTTCGGTAGATAGGAGATTCTACGGCGTCGCATCCGGGATGAACGGGACTATGCGGCTACTTGGCCAGATGCTCTCAATGGGTATCGCAATGATGATTTTTGCGATTATTATCGGCCCCGTACAGATCACACCAGCCTACTATCCCAGGTTCGTTTTAAGCCTGCACTATGCGTTTATCTTGTTTACGGCCTTTTGCATTCTCGGGGTATTCGCATCCCTGGTAAGAGGAAAAAGGAGCCCGATAGCTCATACCAGCACACCTGAAAAAGGCAAAAGATAATACGTTAGTCTGTATAATCCATTTAGTCAAGGAGATAAATATGAAAATTCTTGGAATTAATGCAAGCCCTAGAGGGAGCGAAAGCAATACCCTTCAACTGGTAAAATCTGTGCTCAAAGGTACCGAATCCGAAGGCGCGGAAACCGAACTTGTAGATCTCTACAGCCTGCGTATAGAGTACTGTACAGGCTGTGGAGCCTGTTATGCGACCGGGGAGTGCCCCCAGCTCGATGATTTCGAGGAGCTTTTTGACAGGATCCAGAACTCCGATGGAATCGTACTTGGCGCCCCAAATTATATTAACTCGGTTCCGGCTCCTATGAAAGCCTTTTTCGACCGGCTTTCGGACGCTATTCACTGCCAGATGCTTACCGGAAAATTCGGGTGCTCCGTATCCACGGCAGGAGGAAGCAAGGCGGATGTGGTCGTAGAATACATGAACAGCGTGCTCATGACTCTTGGCGTTACTGTTGTCGGAGGTCTTGGCGTTGTAATGGTGGGAAACCCGGCTGCACCCCAGCAGGCTGCGGGATCTGCCGAAGAACTTGGTAAGAAGCTGGTAAAGTCAATCCGCGGAGAGATTAAATATCCGGAGCAGGATGAAGTGCATCGCCAGACCACAGCATACTTTTGCCAGCTTGCGCAGTCCAATAAAGAGCGGTTTGCCCATGATTACGACTGGTATGTGCAGAAGGGCCTGATAAAATAAGAATCAGCCGAATACTAAGAATCAGCCGGATACCTGCAATCCGATACCTTAAACCTCACGTGGAAAACCGGTATTAAGTCTGAGTCCGAAGAGCGAGAATTTGTGTTAAATTAGTATTTAAATTTGATAAGCAGGCAGGAAATATACCCTGCATTTCCTTTTTTTGGGTTTTCAAAGTAAAAGATTCGGCATGGTCAGGCTGGTCAGGAATTATAATTTATTTTGCTGGATCTATCATTCTATTGTTAATTTTCTGTCATTCTATTGTTAATTTTCTGTCCGGCGATTTGCTGGTACTCTTATAAGTATGTCCAAATTTTATATACTTTAGTCTATATTTTCTCATAAGTAATTTACAAAACTTGCAACCTGCCAGGACTTCGATTTGCCGGCAGGCTCAGAGATTAAATGCGCTTTCGAGGTAAAGTACTCATAGGCGTACTGCCATAACTTCATCATGGCCGGGGGTTTATGTAATGGATGTATTTACTCTGGATAAGGATAAAGGAGATCACATTTCCGGAATTGACAGGGGTAAGGTTGTAATGTATGGCCTTAGCACCTGCGTATGGTGCAAAAGGACAAAGAAACTGCTTACCGATCTTGGTGTGGATTTCGATTTTATATACGTGGATAAGCTTGAAGGAGAAGAAGAAGACAGGGCTGTCGAGGAGCTAAGACGCTTCAATCCTTCAGCTTCTTTCCCGACAACTGTTATAAACGGGGAAAAGGCGATCGTGGGTTTTAAAGAAAAAGAAATCCGCGAAGCCCTAGGGTTTTAAGGAGGAATTGGCCTGAAAGAAAGAGTTTTCGTTTTTGATAAAACTTTTTCTAAAAAAGTTTTTTTTAAGGGGGAATTGGGCTGAAAGAAGAGGAAGCCGCCGAAGAAGGCATAACAGATGAACTGGTGGACAAAGTTTACAGGCGTTTGAATGACCAGGTCGAAAAGTCGGGATATCACCTCAACCCTGACGTTGAGTTCACAAAAGATCTTGTGAGGGGGCTGCTCGCCAACGAGCGGCGGTACGGTTACTGGTCCTGCCCTTGCAGGCTTTCTGCCAATAACCTGGAGGAAGACCTGGATATTGTCTGTCCCTGCTACTATAGAGACCCCGATCTGAACGATTACGGAGCCTGTTACTGTGCGCTTTATGTTTCGGACGAGGTTATCCGGGGCGAAAGAAGAGTGGAACCGATTCCGGAAAGGCGCCCTCCTAAAGAACAGAGAGACGCTGAATTAGCTGAAGAACAGAAAAGAGCCGAGATGATGGAAACTATGGAATTTTCAGGGGAACTTTCAAAGCCGGTATGGAGATGTAAAGTTTGCGGATATCTCTGTGCCATGGACGAACCTCCAGGGGTTTGTCCGATCTGTAAAGCAAGAAAGGAAAGATTTGAACGGTTTATGTAAGGTTCAGTAAATTTTTCCTTTATTGTTTCCTTTCGATTTCTTTCACTTGTGTTTTCTTTTTTCACTTTTATTTGTTACCCCTCGATGAAATTACACAAGATATATTTGTATCTAAGTTTTTAGACTCAATAAAATTACTTTATGATATATGGGACCATGAAATTTGGAATAAGTGAGAAATTATCTTATTTTTTTTCTTCTCGTTTGCTTATGCTTCCTCAACTCAGGTTGTTCTGGATCATGTATGATCGGTAGGTGGCTTCGGGGATATGCTAGAAGCGACTTAGAGCCTATCCGAAAAGTCCTGCTGCTCTGAATGTTATTCATGCATATGCGATATGAAGATAGCAAATTAATTCTCAATTCTCTTTTCCCATTTTATAAACAGCCTTCTGAATCTGTTCAGTCAAGAGTTTTGTATTCATCTCGTTGTCGTGCATGATTTATCCGTTATACCGTTATCACACATTACCCTAAATCGCAAGAATCTACTTTTCAGATAGATTTAAAACTAAGCGCAGGAAAAATCATTCGGAGTTTTTTTCCTGTAACCCATTCCTTGATATATTGCTATAATATCCCCGTTATCATCAGTTATATCTACATTATATGTAGCAATTTTGGGGCTTATCGA
>CAZSVY010000012.1:0-4181 GCA_964610495.1 uncultured Methanosarcinales archaeon | reverse complement strand
CCCGGAATGGCAATATATAACATTCCTCCGAAATATTTTATAAAATCTGGACATTTTTTCCAGAGTCTATAAACTGTTTCTAATGTGTGGGATCACTTTTATTTTCCGGGTAGCTGTCAGCAAATTGCTGACTCCGTGCTTATATTCAGTAAGCCGGGATTCTGAAATACTATTTCTTGGAGATCATCCGGGCTTTTAATTCACCAGGGGTGACACTATGGATAAAAAACCATTAGATGTTCTAATATCTGCTACCGGGCTCTGGATGTCCAGGACTGGCACGCTCCACAAAATCAAGCACCATGAGGTCTCAAGAAGGAAAGTATATATCGAAATGGCGTGCGGAGACCGACTTGTTGTGAACAATTCGAGGAGCTGCAGGACAGCCAGAGCATTAAGGCATCACAAGTACAGGAAAACCTGCAAGCACTGTAAGGTTTCGGATGAGGATATTACTAATTTCCTCACAAAATCAACCGAAAGCAAAACCAGTGTGAAAGTTAAGGTAGTTTCTGCTCCGAAGGTCAAAAAAGCCATGCCGAAATCAGTCTCAAGGGCTCCAAAGCCTCTGGAAAAACCTGTATCTGCACAGGTATCGGCGAGCTCATCCGGATCTACATCCGCACCTGCAAAATCAGCTTCAAATTTGTCTGTTCCCGCATCAGCACCTGTTCCTGCACTTACGCGGAGCCAGCTTGATAGGGTTGAAACTCTCTTAAGTCCGGAGGATAAAATTTCTCTGAGCGTGGCAAAGCCTTTCAGGGAACTTGAGTCCGAACTGCTGACAAAAAGAAAAGACGACTTGCAGCGTATCTATGCCGACGAGCGGGAAAACTATCTCGGAAAACTCGAACGCGATATTACGAAATTTTTCGTGGATCGGGGTTTTCTGGAGATCAAGTCTCCTATCCTTATTCCGGCAGAATATGTTGAGAGAATGGGCATTGACAGTGATAATGAGCTTTCAAAACAGGTTTTCAGGGTAGACAAAAACTTCTGCCTTAGACCGATGCTTGCCCCGAATCTTTACAACTATCTGCGAAAATTCGATAAAGTTCTGCCTGATCCGATAAAGATCTTTGAAATCGGGCCCTGTTACCGGAAAGAATCCGACGGTAAAGAGCACCTGGAAGAATTCACCATGCTGAATTTCTGTCAGATGGGTTCGGGCTGCACCCGGGAAAATCTTGAAGCCCTGATCAGGGAATTTCTGGACTATCTGGAAATCGATTTCGAAATCGTAGGAGATTCCTGTATGGTCTATGGGGATACCCTTGATGTAATGCACGGGAATCTGGAACTTTCGTCGGCAGTCGTCGGCCCAATCCCTCTTGATCGGGAATGGGGTATTGACAAGCCCTGGATAGGCGCAGGTTTCGGGCTTGAACGCCTGCTCAAGGTTATGCACGGCTTTAAAAATATTAAGAGAGCAGCAAGATCCGAATCTTACTATAACGGGATTTCGACCAGCCTGTAAGCTGGAAAGTTCGTTTAAGTAACCTGGAATAGCTAAAAAGAGATTGAGATATTAGAACGGCAGCATTGAATGGCAAAAGAGAATGGCAATATTGAACTGCAAAATAGAATAGCAATATCGAATGGCAAAAAGTAGAAGAAATCTTGAATAGCAATTTCAATGGCAATATTAAATGGCAAATATGGATGGTAGAAACTCAAAATGGCAAAACAGGCTAAACAGCGAGATTGAAATGGCAATTCGGCCTCAATAGGGTCGGAGTAAATATCAGGAAATTTATGAGAGGGTGAAATTTTGATCCAAAAAATGGCACTTGACGAATTTGACAGGTTAGGAGAAAAAATCATTGAAGGTTACCAGTTATCTGACAATGACCTTAGGGCTCTTCTCTCCCTTGAATCCGAAGAAGATCTGGAAAGAATCTATTCCGCAGCAAGAAAAGTAAGAGATCATTATTTTGGCAACAGAGTATTTCTTAATTGTTTCATCTATTTCTCCACTTACTGTAAAAATCAATGCTCCTTTTGCTACTATAACTGTAGAAACGAGATCAATCGGTATCGTCTGACCAGAGAAGAAATAAAAGAAACTTGCAAAGCCCTGAAAGGAGCAGGTTTTCATATGATTGACCTGACCATGGGAGAAGACCCCTATTACTATGAAGACCCTGACCGATTCGTTGAGCTTGTCAAGATAGTAAAAGAGGAACTTGAGCTTCCCATAATGATTTCTCCAGGCTTGATGGATAACGCTACTCTTCTCAAAGCCAGGGAAAAAGGAGCAAACTTCCTGGCCCTTTACCAGGAGACGTATGATACTGAACTCTACCGAAAACTCAGAGTTGGACAGTCATTCAATGGGCGTGTCAATGCACGCCTTTTTGCTAAGGAACAGGGATATTGTGTAGAAGATGGAATCCTCACAGGCGTTGGAAACGATATCGAGTCTACCATCCTGTCCTTAAGAGGAATGAGAACGAACGATCCTGACATGGTCAGGGTTATGACCTTTCTGCCCCAGGAAGGAACCCCGCTCGAGGGTTTCAGGGATAAATCCAATCTCTCGGAACTGAAAATCATATCGGTTCTCAGGTTAATGTTCCCGAAACGCCTCATTCCTGCCTCCCTTGACCTGGAAGGCATTGACGGCATGGTTCACCGCTTAAATGCAGGGGCAAATATCGTTACTTCTATTCTTCCCCCCGATTCCCGATTGGAAGGCGTTGCAAATTATGACCGCGACCTTGAAGAGCGGGACAGGGATATAAGAAGTGTACTCCGAAGGCTTGAAACCATGGGAATGGAACCCGCGAGGCAGGCTGAGTTTGAGTCAGTCCTGGGGTGCTAGCTTGAAAACGATCTGCCTTGTGGGCGGGAAACTCCAGGGTTTCGAAGCTGCGTATCTGTCTAAAAAGGCCGGAATGAAAGTAGTTCTGGTCGATAAAGACCCGCAAGCTCTGATCCGCAATTATGCGGATGAATTTCATTGTTTTGACGTAATAAAAGAACCTGAAAAACTTCTGGAGCTCTCAGGAAGCGTTGACGCTGTGCTTCCTGTAAACGAAAACTTCGCCTGCATCGAATTTCTGAGTTCAATAAAAGAAAAATTCTCCTGCCCCGTACTTTTCGATTTTGAAGCTTACCGGATCAGCAGGGATAAAAAAAGCTCAAAAGACTACTTTAAGTCCATAGGAATCCCGGCTCCGCAGGACAGCCCCTCAGAACCGCCTTATTTCGTAAAACCTCCCTGTGAAAGCAGTAGTGTCGGAGCCAGGATAATTTATGATAGAGAAGAGCTTGAGGCCCTTGAACCCGGCATGCTGGTTGAGGAATACGTGGAAGGTGAAGTCGTATCTCTCGAAGTTATAGGTGATGGAAAGAACTTTGCCGTGGTAAAAGAAACCCTGATCCATATAGACGAAACTTACGACTGCCATATGGTAACTCCACTCTCTCCCGACCCTTCCTTCAGGCAGATCACCCATGCTCTTGCAGCAAATCTTCCCTTGAGAGGGATTATGGATGTGGAAGCAATCTCCGGCCCGAACGGACTCAGAGTGATCGAAATCGATGCCCGTTTTCCAAGCCAGACCCCAACAGCCGTTTACTATTCCTCAGGAATCAACCTGATAGAATTTCTTTTTCGCGCCTTTACTGGCGGTATCGAGGAAATCAGGACTCTTCCCGAAGACAAATATTGCATTTATGAGCATCTTATGCTCGGGGAAAACGGGATTCTTATTCCTGTTGGGGAACAGGTACTTTCCATGGGCAGCGACTACGGAAAATTCCATGAAGAACCCGGCATTGAGATTTTACTTTGCAAAGGAGAAAACCCGGTATTCACTCTGGTTTTCTGGGGCAAGGATAGGGAAGAAGCCGAGGCAAAGAAATGCAAAGGGCTCTCGATTCTTAAGGACCGTTTCGGAGCGGCTAGGTGAAGGAATAAAGAACAGGACTGGAAAGGAAATTAAAAAGAATTAGGTAAACTAAAATTTCCAGAAATAGGAAATGGAGATAAAATGGCACTCTTAACCCCACATGATTTGATAAATATTAATAACCAACTTCAGGAAGCTGATTCTGCTGTGCGGAGAGTAACAGGGCTTGACATAACAGGTGTCTGCAAAGCTCTCTACGGTATCTCTCAGGGCTCAGAAAAAGTCGGCATCGTGCCTGTAACTTCAGGAAACGGGATAATAGGA
>CAZSVY010000011.1:0-19869 GCA_964610495.1 uncultured Methanosarcinales archaeon | reverse complement strand
TTGAAATGACGTTAAATCAAACTAGTACTTTATTTGTGCAAGTTTGTAGTTTAGGAGGGAATTTCTTTGAAGTTATAGATGGTCCATCAGAATTCGAAAAGACAAAATACATTAAATCTTTAGATCCTGGAAAATATACTTTTGAATGGACGATTATACCTACAGATGAATGGGCTGGAGGCTCTATACCAATAAACTTTTGGTATCAGATTAACCTTCCTGAAGAAGATGAACCTGCTATAAAAGGGGAATTTACCATTGCCTATTGCACTATTTCCAACGAATACTACGAAGGCGAAGCTCCAGTCTCAGAAAATCAACCCACCACAGGGCAGCCGGCCTCAGAAAATTCATCTTCCCCAGCGGCATCGACACCAGCTTTCAGTTTATTAACTGCAATTGTGGTGCTTGCGCTTGTATTCTTCAAATTCTTTCGCCGTTAAACACAGTAACAAGAAATAAAATTTAATTTTTAAACTTTTTCTTTAACCCGGCTAACTTGAAGCCGCTCGAATAGAGTATACACTGACGCCCTGAAAACCCCGGAAATCCTCAAAACCGAAGGGAGAAGAAGATTATCTCTTTTTCTCTCTTCCTCTGGACGCAATTTTGTTAGGCTCCCCGGTTTTTTGCTCTTTCCCTGCCCGTATGCTCTTTTCGTTTTCCTTTCCTCTTGTCTCTCTTCCCTGACCCGGGCTTTTCTTTATTATCTCGCTTGTTGGTATTCTCCTGGTCCATACACTTCTTTTCACTTTCGGCTTTTCTTCTTCCATTTTCTCTTCTTCGTCTTCGTCCAGGTCGATTCCAAGTTTGGAGTTTACGGAAGCCCTGGCTTTTTTAGCATCGGCATAGTCCGGATTGATCCTGAGGGCTCTTTCAAGGGCTCCAAGGGCTTCTTCATTTTTCTCCAGACCGGAAAGGGCCACGCCTTTGCAGTACCAGGCGTCAGCAGAATCAGGCTTTATTGAAATCGCTTTGCTGCAGGCCTCAAGGGCTCTTTTTGGTTTGCCGAGCTTGAGATGGACCAGGCCTTTTCCAGCCCAGGTCTTTGCATTGTCAGGGTTTATCTTCAGGGCAGCGTCATACGCTATCATAGCTTCCACAGGCCTGTTCAGGCTGTAGAGGGCAAAGGCTTTACCCTCCAGGGCCCTTGCAAGTTTCGGATTAAGCTTAAGCGCGGCGTCATAGGCTTTTATTGCTTCTTCGTATCTGTCCAGGCCAGCGAGGACAGAACCTTTTGCGTGCCAGGCGCCTGCGAGCTCCGGATTGCCGGCAAGGGCTTTTTCAGTAGCAGCGAGAGCTCTTTCGTGCTGTTTGAGCCTGCAAAGCACTGAGGTTTTGAGATTCCAGGCTTTATCACTATCCGGCTTTATTTCGAGCAACCTGTCAAAAACCTGTAGCGCGTCTTCTTCCCCATCGAGTTGCAGGAGCACAAAACCTTTTTCATAAAGGTACCCGGGATCCTCAGGCTTGATTTCAAGAGCTTTTTCAATCGCTTTCAGTGAATCCCTGTACATCCTGTGCCTTAGAAACACTGCCGCTTTGCCTGCCCAGGCCGCTGCATCTTCCGGGTTTTTTTCAAGGGCTTTTTCATGGGCTGCAAGGGCTTTATTCAGGCGGTCATATGCAGTATCACGAGTCTTATCCGTACCTTTCCCGGCTGTCCTGCCTTTCCTACCTTCTTTGCCTGCTCTTTCAGGCCGGCCTGCACGTCCTTTCCTGTCTGTTTTCCTTTTAGGATTTTTTTCCATAGTATCGATCCGGTATCATTTTGTCAGGGGCAACGCTTTTTTAAGAAACTGAATACACTCCCACCCTTTCCCCTTCGGGCGGCAAATTCCAGGAGAAGTCTTGTTTCAGACTCCGTTCTCTTATTTTAAACTGATCCTGTTAACCTATTTTAAGCAGCCGGGTAAGCATAAAAATTATGGAAAGCAACCCAGGAGAACAGTTTTCAATATCGCTAGAAGTTTCCAATATAGTCAGAAGGTTTCAGATTTAAGGTTTGTAGACTTGTTTATCGGTCTATTTTATTTTTACTCGGCTCATATAAGATAAATATTCAGGACACATATTTTTCTCATGCGCCTCGTTCAGGTGCTCATTCCCAAAGGGAAGAGAGAATCGGTACTTGAAGTGCTGGATACCGAACAGATCGACTATGCGGTGTGGGACGAAACCGGGCGTAGGAATTTTGAGGCTCTTGTTCAGTTTCCAGTGCCTCCGATTGGTGTAGAACCCATACTTGACAAACTGCGCAGGGCAGGAGTTAGCAAGGATACATACACCATTATTCTCTCGCCAGAAACGGTAATCTCCGAACGTATCGAGACTCTCAATAAACGGTATCCTGACAACCGGATTTCCAGAGAGGAACTTATTGCGCGTGCTGAGGATCTTGCGCCTGTAATCTCAACCTATATCTCTTTTCTCGTTCTGAGTACTATTATCGCGACTGCCGGACTTTTGCTCAACTCAGCTGCTACCATCATCGGGGCTATGGTAATTGCCCCACTGATGGGGCTAGCAATTTCCGCAAGCGTCGGAACGGTTATTTATGGCCGGAAGCCTGTCTCGCGTGGGGTAATTCTGCAGGTTGGTGGCCTCTTACTTGCAGTAGCCGTAGCCTGGGTAATCGGCCTGCTGGTTAAGGATTTATACCTGCTGCCGCCAGGATTTGATATTCGTCAGGTACCTCAGGTAGTCGAGCGTACCAGCCCGAACTTCCTTTCGCTTTTCCTTGCGCTGGGATCAGGGATGGCCGGTGCAATCAGTGTCGTCCGGAGCGCGGGATCGGCTCTGGTAGGGGTAGCTATTGCAGCCGCCCTGATTCCTCCTGCGGCAACGTCGGGGTTGGGCCTTGCATGGGGACTCCCTGGGGTTGCACTTACTTCGGCAGTGCTGGTACTCGTGAATATGCTTGCAATAAATGTGTCTGCACTTTATCCTGTTCTGGCTTTCCGGCTTCAGGCCCTCCATATCCTCAACTATCCGCTTTGCCCGAAAGCATGTGGCAGCACACGTATTTATCCTGCTTATTTTAATCCTCATTCTTTCCACGGTACTCGGGCTTGTTACATACGCCTCGTTCCAGACTGCTCATATGGAGGAGCAGGTAAACATAGAGGTGTCAGGAATGCTTAACGAATCCGAGTATTCAAAAATGAGGCTGGCGACAGAAAGCATTGATGTCGATTACAAACCTGCCGACAGGATATTAAGAGAGCCTGCAAGAGTAACTTTAATTATGTACAGCCGCGTAGGCCAGCAGATTCCTGCCGGTATAGCAAAAAGAATTGACGATCACCTCACAGAAGTTACAGGCCGGGAGGTTCGGGTCAGGGTAGGGTTCGTAAAAGCGCAGCAAAGTAATTAACCTCCTGCGGATACGAGACCGCAGAAACCATTTTTCAAAAAAGATATAAAGTTTCCCATCCTGCAAGTTACATGTATTTAGTTGTAAGTATTGTCTCAGTTGCAAATATCGACAAAAGAATTGATCATATACAGGGTGATTTACATGAGTGAACTGAATATTCGGGAAGCCGATCGGCTGGAAATAACGGTCCTTATGGATAATTACACGGATATATTTCTAATAGAAAGCACTGATGTATGCAGACGACCTCAGTTACCTTTTTTTCCGCAGATACTTTTCGCCGAACACGGACTTTCGTGCTTAATCAAAGTCTGTGCCGGGAATGAAGAGCACACCGTGTTGATGGATGCAGCAGTTACTCCAGCCTGCCTTTTTAGTAATGCAAAGCTTCTGAAGGCTGATCTTGGCAGAATAGAAACTATTGCCCTTAGCCATGGGCATCCTGACCATTTTTTTGGACTTGCAGAGCTTTTGAAATTTTTAAGTAAAGAGCAGAATAAAGAAGTCCCGCTTATTCTTCATCCCGAGGCTTTTCTTGAACGCCGCTTTAATATTCCTGCAATCGGGCACCCTGTCATAATACCTGCACTCGATGAAAGTACCCTGAAAGAAGCAAGAGCTGACCTCATAAAGTCCGAAAAAGCTTTTCCGATTGCTAACGGTCTTATCCACACAACCGGGGAGATTGAGCGTAAAATCCAATTCGAAAAAGGATTTCCCTGGGCTGAGGCGAAAATTAACGGAAACTGGATAACCGATCCCTTCCGGGATGACCAGGGGCTTGTGATAAAACTGAAAGACAAAGGGCTTGTCATTATCAGCGGCTGTGCCCATGCCGGAATTATCAATACAGTTGAGTATGCAAAGAAAATTGCAGGAACGGATAAGGTTCATGCGGTGCTTGGAGGCTTCCACCTGACAGGCAGGATTTTTGACCAAATAATTCAGCCCACAATTGACGAAATGAAAAGGATAAAGCCTGATTATATCGTGCCAATGCATTGTACGGGCTGGAAAGCTATAAACCGGTTTGCAGAAGCGATGCCGGAACAATTCCTGCTCAACACGGTAGGCACAACCTATGTATTTGAAGGAAAGCCTTAATCAAGCTGAGGAATCGAATGCGTAAGACCCAGGCTGTAGCTTCAGCAGTTAATATCAGTTGACTGTTCAGTCAGGAACTGCTTAGAGGATGACTGTTTAGCCAGCAACCGTCAATCGCAACCATTCATCCAATAACTGTCCTATCAGCAACCGTTCATCCAATAACTGTCCTATCAGCAACCGTTCATCCAATAACTGTCCAACCAATAACCGTTCAGTTAACTCTTCAGCCTTCATAAACAATTAAAGTTTCAATCAATCAGCAGTATTGACATTGGTTCAGGCTGCCCTTTGATAGGGAATACTATGGGCATTTCGGATTCTGCGGCTGTCTTTTTCATGTTGATCCCGACGGCGTGTTCCGGAATCCTTGCCATATTCGAGTGGAGGCAGATTCCCTTTTCTACATTGCATTTTTCACACAGCCTGCAAGAGCCGTTTACAAATGCGACTGCAAAGGTAAAACCTTCGTTAAAGGCTGTCTTTTCAAGTTCGAGCATTGAGAGCAGCATTTTCTTGCTATAGTCAAAATAGTCTTCCCAGAATTTTGCGGCTTTTTCTTTCGTCGCTTCAGACCCGGCCGGATCAAGCCAGGTTCGATACGGGGCTCTTGAAATCTCCTCGTCCGCAACTGCAGGCGACCTGAACTTGACAAGCAGGGCGTACCTGTACTCTTTAAGTATTTCCTGGAACTCGTCGACGGTGGGAACATGCGGCGGGCATGTCAGCTTTTTCCCATACCCCACGCATCCCCTGCACTTTAAGACCACTCGTTTCTCTACAAAAACTTTATAGGTAGGAATTATCTTTGCGTCAATAGCCTCAAGTTCCAGAGCTTTTTTCACAAGAAAGTCAAGTTCCTCAGGCTTTGTATCTCGAAATGCCATAATCATCCCTTCCACAATTTATTTTTCGCATAAAGGCAGCCTTTAACTGCGATACCTGTCTCGCTTTTACTCGAGAGCCGGGATTGCTTTACCGCTTCAGGATTCGCTTTCACTGCAAACCGGCTTTGTTTTCCTGCAATGTTAGCTTTTTTCATATGCTTATGGCTTTTTAAATCCTTCGACTTGATCTAAATGTTCGGTCAATTAATTTTCTATCAACTGCATATTACCAAGTCTTTATAAAATTATTTAGGAGTAGCCCCCCAGATTATGTAAGACAATGCTAACCATAGTTAATATAAAGTAGCACGAATTTTGACAAAAGTGTTAAATATCAGTTCGTAGTATAGTTAAGTGTCTCTACCAAACAGACACGGAAACTAGTCGCCTCCTAAATTGTCGAAAGCACCAGTACTTTTTTGCCCCTGCCTGCAAGGAAAAACAGACAGGGGTCAGGGTGCAGAAGATAAAGATCCGGATCAGAACCCATAACTTACTTTTTCGGCATTGCTTATCCGGAGTACCGATACTATCTGGATTTCAGTATCGTTACGGAATTTCCAGTACCTTTCCGGGATTAGACTTCTCTGACCGCCCTGAACCCAAGACTATTCAACCTTTTATCCTGAGACGCAAAAAGTCTTTCAGCCGACCGACAGCAGCCCGCATTTCCATTCCAGCCCCCGCCTCTTCTTATCCGCACTGGAATAGATACTCTTGGGAAAGAGTTTTCCCAGGCCTTTCCGTCTGCCGGGGCGCCTTTGTAACTGATGTGGTACTCATCCTGCACCCATTCCCCTGCATTGCCATAGATATCGTAAAACCCCCATGGGTTTGGCTTTTTCAGGCCTACCGGATGGGTTTCAAGTCCGGAATTTCCCAGAAACCAGGCGTGTTCCTTAAGTTTCGATTCGTCGTCTCCGAAATAATAAGCGGTTGCAGTCCCTGCCCTGGCTGCATATTCCCATTCGGCTTCCGTAGGGAGGCGGAAGATTCGGTTATTTCCCCCGGGGTTTTCCAGAGCATTGAGTTTCCGGAAAAAAATCTGAACCTCATTCCAGGAAACATTTTCAACCGGGTGGTTTTCGCACTTGAAATACGAAGGGTTATTTCCCATGACTTTCTGCCACTGCTCCTGTGTCACCGGATACCTGCCCAGATAAAAAGGTTTTTCAATCGTTACTCTATGCACAGGGCTTTCCCAGAGCTTTCTTCGTTTTTCACGTGTCTGAGAGCCCATGTCAAATTCGCCGGCAGGAACCAGAACAAACTCCATTCCTATGGAATTGATTGTTAAGTTGCTGGATACATTCTTTACTGAGTTATTAACTGAGTTATTCATTGAACTACCAGTTGATATATTGATTGAGTTATTTGATTAGATGACTAATTGAGTCAAAGCTTTAAGCAAATGAGAAAAATGTAATTAAGACAGGATCTAAGAGTGGATTCAAGAGCTAATTTCAATGTTATTTAATAAAAATCTTACCTAGTTCAAACTTATATATTTATATACACATCTTAGTGTATATTATGGTAGGAGGCAGATTTTTGGAAGAAAACATATTGCAGCCTACCAAAAAAATATTTTATATGAGTGAAGAAAAGTATGCAACAATAAGTGAGCGTAACAAAATAATAGCACATAAATATATCGACTCTTTAATAAATGGTACGGAAAAATTATCAAAGGCTACCATAGAATATAACAGTCGAATTATCTGTTTTACTTTGCGACATATTAAGTCCGAGCATTAGTTTTATGATGATATCCAAAATCAGTTATCGTAGCACCTACAATTATTTAACGTAAATTATATTCGGCACCTCGATAATATAATTTTGTTCTTTTCGATAGCTGTAGAGCTAATAGTTTTAATATTCGATAGATACAAAGCAAAAATATTTGATTATTAAAAATAGGCACAGGACAATTTTTTGATTATTTTAAATACGTATAGATTGGTCCTTTAAAATTCCTTTATTATGGTTCCGAGTCGCTCCATGCTCTCACATAGAGAAACAAAGACTGTGTCAATGACCAATATGCTCACTCAGAAATCAAATACAGTTTTACGAACCTCTCATTTATTTATCTAGTATAATATTATAAAATATATACTTTTTTAAGAAATATAATAAGTATTTTATAGTAGGGTAACTCTTGTATGATTAATTCTCAGTTTCGAACTGTCTTAAAATAATATTTTGATCTGCACTGAAGATATAAGCTACATCTTTGACTTAAAAACAATAGCAGAAAACCGGTGAATTTCTAGATGCAAATTAAAACCATGATATTTAATAATTTGATTTTATATGTCGAGTATATAATTATCCGGTGAAAGTATTCTTTTTAAGGTCGATGTGCATATTTCGGGAAACTTTCAGTCTGGATTGAGTATTGAAGTTAATAGTTAGCCAATTATAGGGTGGTTTAGATTTTAAGACAGACTCTTAGTAATTAAAGAAAGGAGGTGGGAAATGATGCAAACAAGAACTGTAAATATCCATGTCCGAGATTCTGGTGGTAGTTATAGGCGTTGCTGTTGTGTCGGCCCCATATAATTGCATGCGGCTGCGACCATGACCCAAAAGCAGTGGATGGGGAATGTTCTCTACTGGCTATCGCTTTTTAATAACTGGCTAATTGAGAATTAATATGCTTCCTGAGGCAATTGCCAGAAGAGAGTAAAGAGGAGAAAATATGTCAAAAAGCTCTAAAGGTTCCCCGATGAACGGGCAACAGCCTGCAGAATCACTTACTATCCGCTATTTTGATATTGCCTGGCTCTCCCATTGTGATGGCCCGGGCCATCGGGTAGTGCTCTTTCTGCAAGGCTGCCACCTCCGTTGTCCCTGGTGCCATTCGCCACATTCCCATGCATCAGAGGCGCCACTTCTTTTCTTTCCTGCCCGCTGTCTCCGATGCGGACGCTGTGAACAAGTTTGTCCTCAATCTGTCCACAGGATAAATGCAGAGGGGCACGATCTGCGCCGCGAGAACTGCATCCGTTGTGGGAAGTGCGTTGACGCCTGCCCTATCTCGAACCGTGGACGTACAAGCGGCGCATTGGCTTTGCCTACGAAGAAAATTACGGTTGCTGCTCTCTGGGACTTGCTATACCCCCAGATAGATATGTTGCGTAGCATTGGAGGCATTACGGTCAGCGGCGGGGAGGCATTGCTGCAGTTGCAAGCCCTGATGCAGTTGCTCCGCTTGTGCAAAGATGCAGGGATTCACACTGCTGTCGAGACCTCTGGAACGTTGCCAACTCAGTATCTGGCGGAAGTGGTTGAACTGGTGGATTGCTGGCTGTTCGGCCTTCGACCCACACCATTCTATGTGCCGCCAAATACCGACCTCATTGAGGACAATCTCGCGTTTCTGGCCAAGGCAGGAAGCCGTGTCATTGTCCGAATGCCGGTTATTGCAGGCATCACCGATTTGCCAGAATCGCTGGAACGAATTGCTCTGGATATGCAGGCCAATCAACTGACCGAAATACAGTTACTTCCATTCCACCGTGGAACTGCTCACTACTACGATGCAGCAGGAATACCTTGTCCCGTGGGCTGCGAGGCAATTCCCTCTGCAGAGCGGCTTGGCACAGTTAAAGACTATTTTCAACGAAGCGGGTTATTGGCTACAATCATACATTAATAAAATAAAAAGACCTGAAAGGGGAGAAAAATCATGATTACTACAACTGAATCGACATTGTTTCCGATTCTGCCTGAATCGACTTTGTTTCCGATTCTGCCTGAATCGATGACAGACAGAACTAAAAATCTCCGGGAAATTCTATGGAAACGTGCCTGTGAGAACCGGAAGGACGATTGGATTGACAAGAACAACCTTCCTGACCTCTCCAAGCCGCTCCCTGGCAAAATAAAATTGGAACCCGTAATCATTAGAAGGGCTCGGGGCATTGCGGCGATACTAGAAGCTTTGACTGACACAAAGCAGTCATTGAAAACAAAGTCGTATACAATCTTCCCGGGCGAGCTACTGGTTGGTATTCCACCCATGGGTTCCAACGGCCTGGGAAAGATATTTCCAGACTACCTCGACGATGAAGAGCGACACATGGCCAGCATTGCGAATCGCTCTGAGTTGTCTGTGTTGGGCCATAACGTCGCCGATTACCAGAAACTTGTCAAACAAGGCATCGGTTCGATCCTTGATTTCTGCAATGAGCAGATTCAAAAGAAGATTCAAGATAGTGGACAAACATTAAAGGAAGAAATCAATTATGAAAGTTTAGTGGACGAAATTGACTTCTACCAGTCCGTAATCATCAGCTGCGAGGCTGTAGTTGAATACGCCAGCCGTTTTGCCAATCTGGCCACAACAATGGCCGAAAAAGAGACTGATAAGCAACGAAAGGAAGAATTGCTGGAGATAGCTAGAATTTGCCGCAAGGTTCCACTTAAACCGGCGGATACTCTTCAAGAAGCGCTCCAGAGCATCTTATTTGTACACATCGGCCTGCGCGCCGGCATGGATCAGATGTCTTTCGGGCGATTGGATCAGACGCTGCAACCATACCTGAAAAACACCGTGCAGCCAGGTGTCAAGGATCTTGCGAAGGCAGTGGAACTGGTAGAGTGTTTCGTGATTAAAACAGCTTCGCCTCTCAATCTCACCACTGACCACCTGAATGAACAGGACCACGTGGACTATGGAATCAGTATGGGCACTCAGGCATGGTACGCGGACCAGCGAGGGAACGTTAACCAGTTCTTACAAAATGTCGTAGTCGGCGGGAAAGATTTGCAAGACAATGATGCAACCGTTGAGTGCACCCATATACTAATTCAGGCATGGGCCAATCTCAATCTACCAACCCCCGGTCTCTACGTCCGTTTGCACAAGAAAAGCCCTCAAGGGCTGCTGGACAGGATTGTAGCCTCGATTACACGGACAGGCACCGTCCCATGTATTCTCAACGATGACGTCATTATCCCTGGTCTGGTCAATGCCATGTTGGAAGATCAGATAGGGAAAAAGGCGACAGTGGAAAAGGCAGAAGCAGAAAAAATGGCATACGATTACTGTGTTGATGGATGTTGGGAGCCGATGCTGAACGGTCATTGCGACATGACCTTTAACATGATAAACGGGCTACTGATCCTGGAGTGTGCGCTGAACGAAGGTGCCACACTCGATTCGAACCCAATGCTGCTCCGGGGAGGAAAGAGCAGCTATCGGACGCCCCCTATTCATACCTATAAAGACCTGCAAGAGGCACTTAAAAAGAACATGGACTTTTTTGTATTCAAGTCCGCCGTGGCGATGTACAACTACTACCTTCTGGACGAGTTTGTAATTCCTTCGCCACTGTTCTCAGCTTTCCTGGGCACCTGCCTTGAGCGGGGGCGTGATAAGTCCTGGGGTGGAACGCGGTATGTCTTTGCCGGAACCTATCTCACAGGCTTGCCAAATATGGTTAACAGCATCGCAGCGATCAAGAAATGGGTCTTTGTTGAAGGGAAATATGAGATTAAAGATGTCCTGGGAGCGTTCAAGTACAACTTCAAAGCACCTGATACTACCCCTGAGAAGCAGGCCATATACGCCAACATGCATTCCGACTTCCTCTGCGACAGCCCGAAGTTTGGCAGCAACGACTCCTTAACGAACGAGGTGGCAAAGTTCATCACCGACTACTTCGAGCAATCGCTGGCTGAAGCTAAGAAGTTCGCTGACAAAGTGTACCGAACCACACCGAAAGATCCGGAAGAGGCCAAGCGTATCAGACGTCTGCGGTTAACGGCAGGCTATTACGGCCCCGCGTTGCAGGAACGCCTTGGCAAGAAGACGGATATCACCGTTGCGTTCACAGCCGGCCTGGGAACCTTCGCAACGTATGTTTTAATGGGCTTGGGAAGGGCTGCTTCTGCTGACCGTCATACAAACGATCCGCTTGCCATGAATAATACTCCGCCTCCCGGTACTATCGACCGTGGAATCGGTCACATTCTGGCCACGCTCAACTCGCTAGACCTGAATCGTTTTCCTGCCGGTGCTCCAGTCGACCTCTGCATAGAGGTGGAGAACGAAACGGCAGAGGGCCGAGCAAGAGCGGGCGTGGTGGTGAGCGCTGCCATCTCCAGCTTCCTGAAGAATAATGGCAATATACTCTCAATAACATTGGGCAGTACGGAGCAATACAGGGAGATCTACGAACTGGCAGTGAGGGCCAGCATGAATGACCCGAAGGCTGCCGAAGCTCTCTTGAAATGGGGGCATGTAAACGTGCGCGCCGGCGGCTGGCAGACCCCATTCATCACCATGTCGCTGCAGCAGCAGGAACATTATACTCGATCCCCGATCAATGCCTTAGAGTGGACTTTGATACATAGAGAGGATTGAACATTGTAACTGAAGGAGTTCGAACTGGCGTTATGTGGCTTGGCGAGTCAATATAAGAGCCTGCGGCTAGCAGCCATGACAAGAAACCCAGAGCAATGGAGGGAACGGGACGCTCCTGACCTACATGTTTCCGGTTCTAAAGGAAGTCAGGTATTTTGAAGCATCCTGAAAAAGAGGTGAGCGCTCAAATGAAGAAAAATCTGGACAGTTTAATCCCGAAATACAGCATTTCAGGCCAACCTGGCCAGGAAGCTCGTCCCTTTTCGTTCCAGCTCACTCCAGTCTATGGCACTTTTGAGGATTATCTTGGAGTTGGCATGCAAAACGGAGCACCAGCCGACGGCCGATGTAAAGGAACAAGTTTATCTTCAAATTTCAGTCCCATGATAAATCCCATGGATCTGAAGACAGATTCAAAGCCTTGTAAGATATCCGAGACTTTGAAAGGCTGGAACGGAGATTCTTTTAAGGAAGTGCTTAAGATAGTAGCTCCAGTAGATATTAATATCTCAGAAAATTTCCCTCCTGAAGATTTAAAAAAGTTTTGAGGAAATTTTCACTCGGTAAATTGGGTTCAAATATGCTGACTATAACCTGTGCAGATCACGAAACCCTTGAAAAAGCGCAAAAATATCCGGAACGTTACGATCTCATAAGGGTCCGGATGGGTGGCTGGAGTGAATTCTTTATCTCCCTTTATAAAGACTTTCAGAAGCAACAACTGCGCAGACCGATGTTTTTGGCTGAATGAAGATTCAGTTCATCCATAAACCGTTATTTTTGTTCTCAGGCAGATAGACCTGTGAACCTACACAGCAACACTCAATCTGGAAGTAAAGAATTATACTTAATAAAAAATTTATAATTTTTTAATTTGAAGTTCAGAGGAAGGTTGTTTCAAACACCAATTTCTTCCAGCCTTCCACACATGCACCGCAAAAAAGAAAGGAGGGAATAGATGGGAAAAGGATACACGGGAAAAATTCTCTGGGTAGACCTCACTAAAGGCATTTTCAAAGATGAATACGTTGACGACAAAATCTACGAAGATTTTCTTGGTGGATATGGGCTAGCTGCAAAAATAATTTTTGACAGGCAGGCCCCGGGCTTGTCTCAGTTTGATCCCGGAAATATACTGGCAATGATGAGTGGCCTTCTCACTAACGGCAGAGCAATCTTCAATGGTCGCTGGATGCTGGCAGGAAAAAGCCCACTAACTGGGACATGGGGAGATTCAAACTGCGGAGGCGATTTTGCTCCTGCTATAAAAGACACAGGTTATGACGGCATATTCTTTACTGGAATGAGCAAGAAACCGGTTTACCTCTATATAGACGGCGAGATAAAGAAACTCAAAGATGCCTCCGAAATGTGGAAGAAAATGGATGCAGTTGAAACCGAAACTTATCTTAAAAAGATACACGGCGAGGATTTCAGAGTAGCCTGCATTGGTTTAGGAGGAGAAAACCGCTCCCTGATCTCGGGTGTTGTCAATGCGAAAGGTCGACTTGCTGCGAGAAGCGGACTTGGCGCTTTGATGGGATCAAAAAACCTCAAAGCCGTCTGTCTCAAAGGGGACGAAGAGGTAGATGTTTATGATGAAGATGAAGTATGGGCATCTTCAACCCAACTTCTCAAAGATCTTATTAATAACCTCTCCGATTTCGGCAAAACCATGAAAAATTGCGGAACTGCCGGAACTCTTACCGACTCGGCGGAAAGCGGAGACTCCCCATTAAAGAACTGGCTTGGTATAGGCCAGAATGATTTTCCATCTAATATGGCAGATAAAATCAATGGCTTCTCTATTACGAAGTACGAAAAATCAAAGTACCACTGCTACGGATGTCCTTTCGGATGTGGAGGCATCTGTCATGTTCCGGGACAGGAACTGTTAAAGGAAACGCATAGACCCGAGTATGAAACATTGTGCGGTTTTGGAACTCAACTGCTCAACGACGACCTCGAAAGTATTTTCCTTGTCAATGAGATGCTAAACCGGGCAGGAATAGATACCATAAGCTGTGCAACCACCATTAATTGGGCTTTTGAAGCCTTTGAGAAAGGAATAATTACCCCAGAACAAACAGGCAAACTCGGAGAATTAAGGTGGGGACGCAGTCATGTGGTTGTCGAACTTGTGAAACAAATAATCAATGCCGAAGGGTTTGGAAAATATCTTAAAGATGGATTGCAGGTGGCAGAACAAAATTTGAATCCTGCCCATTCAGGAGCCGTAGCTATGCATGTACATGGCCAAGAACTCCCCATGCATGACTCCAGAATGAAAGATGGTGGGTTGGATTTAGGAATCGGATATGAGGTTGAGCCAACTCCTGGCCGTCATACGAGTACTTTTCCCGGTATTGACGTCTACATCGAGGATGAAAATAAAGAATTGAATAAATGGAGAAAAAAATTGAAGTTCCAACGGCATTACAAAGTAGATGATGGTGCGGACCCACAAAGTGTCGGAATAAGATTGAAAAACAGCAGTTGTGCGGAAGATGTCATTAACGGGCTTGGACTTTGCAACTTTGGATTTTACCTGGGACCAAAAGTTCCCTTTGTAGAATGGGCCAATGCAACAACCGGCTGGAATAATACGCTTGAAGATTATCTGAAAATTGGCCAGCGGATAAAAACGGTCCGCCACGCATTTAATTTAAGGGAAAAACTCAATGTGGTCGAGTTTAAAATGCCGGAACGTGCTAGAGGCAACCCGCCAATGAAGCAGGGTCCTCATGCATATAGCCCCAATGTGCTCTCCTGGGATGATATGAAACAGGAATATTACGAAGCCATGGGATGGGACAGAGAAACGGCTGTACCTCTCAAAAACACCCTTGAAGATCTGGATCTTCCCGAGGTAAAAGAAGCATTGTATGGAGTAAAAATACCATGTTAAATAAATGATTTTTTGTGCTCTATCCTGTGATTTTCAAGAACAGGATAGAGAATTAAATTTAATAGGTATGGTTTTTATCCGGCGGGATGAATAGGTCAATGGTCAGATTAATCACGTCGGTTTATTCTTTCAGCTAAAAATCATTATCGTGCAACTAATTTTAAGGTAGTTGATAGTTACATTTTAATTCGATTTTAATTTATAAAATGCAAGATTGATAGACTTTGGAGCCGGGTCAATAAACAGAGCTGCAGCCAGTATAAAAATAAGTCGAATGCCACATATGGATTATACATTGAGCTCATCCCAAAACTTGATTTAACCTGATTATTTCTGCTAAGATTACAACTCCCAGGTATGATATTTCTTTAACTTTATACTTTGGAAATACTTTCCTGCATGACTCTATCCAGCTAAAGAACCTCTCTATTGTGCTTTTCTTTTTGAACTCGTTCCAGTTTACCTTTATTGGCCTTCCTCTCTTCTTTATCTTCCTGTTCTGTGCTCTTCTTATGATTTTCAGGCGCTTGCAAATGAACCATAACAGTAACTTTCCAGTTTTCCCAAGCCCTCTAGAATATAGCCATTAACCCACGCTAAACCACGCAGCCAATCGTAAATACTTTTCCTAGGCACTTATATCTCCCAGCTTTCGGGAAGCCATTAAAACAATGCATATATACGGTTTGGGATATGTTGAATTTAACACAGTACCAAATTTGAACACCAGCATATCCCGAAAGAAACATTTTATGCTATACTTTTCTGAAACGAACAAATGTATATTATCGAAGCATCAGATATTTGTTTATACAAAAAACTTACAGGTGATTTGTATAGTTTCAATAGGGTATGCTCATCGAACTAATTTTTGAAGTTTCGTATTCTCTAATCATTAATTCACTCAAAAGAACCACTGACTACACGCAACATTGAAAGAATTATAGGTGTTCAATATACCTTGATTTCAAGTGCAATGTCGCGATATCAAAAGATTCACAAAAAAAACGGTAAGATAATTAAATTGCCTTATATACAGCGATTACAAAAGAAAGGTCCTAACGGACTTTACAGGTACAAGATTACGCAGAAGGGTATGGTAGCATATTTCTTATACCTGCAAAGAATAAGGAGAGGTTTTAATCTTAAAAGGGTTGGAAAAATTCAACATATGGAAACCTACGGTAAATTCCCATGCGGTCCTATAAAGACAGAAGAAGACCTGAAATTGCTGTCTTGAACAGTTATTGCTATATTATGTGATAAAGCAAGCGTGTAAGGAGTTTGGGCTTGATAAAGTTGGAATACGCGCTATACATTGAAAGCTGTATGAAGCAACTTAGAAGTGAAGCTGGTTGGCTTAATGCCAACATTTTATGATATAAACCTTTACACAAATTATGGCATTCAATAATGTTTTATTATATAGACATGTTATTTCGGATAGACAACTCGAAATGGCGTACTATTTTTGACACATTTTATGGTATAATTTTGTACAGATCAGTCCTTCAAAATTCCCTTTTATTATATTCGTGAGCCGCCCGAGGTCACCCGCACCCTGGAACATAGAAGTCTAAATAATCATGCTTTTGACGCAACAATATAAAAGAAATATAAACAAATTATATGACATTCCTATGAAAGTCTTTGTCCTCCGAGCCACTAATATTAGTGCCTCGGTACGTCCACACTTCTTGTGTATGTTAGATAGTTGGCATCTTCAACAAATGTGTTTATGTAAATATAATTATACTTAGAAACACATATATGCCATATAATAAGCTTACATATATAATAGTCTGTCAATAATATGTAGTGCCGTAGACTGCGAGGCTTCTTAAACTATATATAAAAGACATGGCTTAATATTCGCCTAATACTCACTATATACTTCTAAACTTCTTATACGGAATAATGCCAACTTCCTTATATAGTTTAGACTCATAGCCTATTTATGGCACCTATTTTATTGAAATTATCAAAATCGCTTTAGGGTGCCAACAAGCGCAAATATATAAGTTTGAACATGTAAGATTTACTTAATATAATTTATGACATCAGGTTTTCTTTGGGGCGTTTCAACCGATTCAATATTTTTATAACCTAAGGCAACAGAAGCATACGGTTTATAACCGTCCGGAACACCTAATTCCTTCAAGTATTCTTTAGCCTTCGGGCTACTAAACGCAACAAGCACGAAGCCAATCCAGCATGAACCAAGCCCTATGGATTCAGCGGCAAGTAACATGTTCTGCGTTGCAGCGGCGCAGTCAGATTCGATTGCTATAGCTTTTTCTTCACCAGAAACAAGGATCAAGGTAGGAGCCCCATAAAAAATATTAAAGCCTTCATTATTTGCCAGCTCCTGGAGGGGTTCATATTGTTTCGCTATCTCCTTTGCTTCACAGTTCAGCCAGGCGAGCAGTTCCTTGTTCTGTATTACCGTAAAACGCCAGGCCTGGTCATTCGCACTTGGTGCATAAATCCCGGCATCCAGAACAGCCTGTAACTCCTCGTCTTTAATTTGCTCATCCTTAAAATTACGTATGCTTCTTCGGTTCTTAATGATATTTAAAGTTTCATTGGTCAGCATAACATATTCCTCTTAGCACAAATAGTTAATATGTATTATAAATGTACTGAACCTGCGTTCTCCTTTCCTGGTCTTCTTAAACCGCGTCCTGTAGCTCGAGTCCTAGGGTGTATCAAATTTTTCAAAGAATGAGCTTGTTGAAAGAATCTTAAGACAGGGCTCTAAAGTCTTATCTTCTTCTTTGTGATTACCTGCCTCTCCGATTAATATAACCGTACAAGTCAAACCCTGCGTACAATATAAAATGCAATAAATAATATACAATAAATAATAGTGTGCAATAAAAAAGAAAGTACAGCTAAAAATTGAGTGCTCAAAATGAAAAAGTTTTTAAGGTATTAGTATAGAAGCAGGGGGAGAGACCGTAAGTGAGCAAAAATGAAACAGTGCCTTCTTAACCTGATTCTTTTTTCGGGCAGAAGAAAAGACCTTCTACTGCTCCTGAAGGAAAAACCAAAAGATATCGATACGATAAAAGAACTGCTTAAAGTAGACGCCAGTTCTATTCAGCCTCATATTAAAAAAATGAAAGATTCCGGCCTGATAACCGAGAAAAATAAAATCTACAGATTGTCCGAAATGGGGGAGATAATAGTTGAAAACATGCAGCCTCTCCTCAGTACGGCTGAGTTTTTCGGAGAAAATACTGAGTACTGGCTGAACCACGATTTAAACTCCATTCCCGAATTCCTGCTGGAGAGAATTGACGAACTCGGGCACTGCGAATTACTGGAACCTGACACCGAGCATCTGGTTGAAACCCCAAAAATACTTTTCGATAACATAATAAGTTCAAAAGAGGTTCTGACCTTTACAGCCTATTCTCACCCTCAAGCTCCCTTAATTTATGCAGAACTTGCGGAGAAGGGAGCTGAAATTACTCTCTGCATGACTGAGAACGTTGCAGAACGCTTATTTCTAAATTACCGGAAAGAAGCAGAGAAGCTATCCGGAGCCACAAACTCCAGGCTTTTTGTATTACGAAAGCCGGCAGAGATTCCGTCATTGATTGTAACGGACAGGTGCTTTGCACTCAAGCTTTTCGAAAATAACGGAAAGTTAAGGGATCAGTTAGTCCTGTGTTTCGAGGAAAAAGCTCTATGCTGGGGAAAGGAACTTTTCAGATACTGTATGGAAGCAGCCGAGCCTCTGGATGAAAAGGAATTCCTGTAATTATCATCTTAATTCTTCATTTTCATTTCGGGTCTGATTCTGGTGTTTAACTCTGGAATACAAAAAACCATCTGGATATTCAGCCCCTCAGAGTCTTTTTCGGGCTCACAGGGCACGCATTCAAACCCGTACCTTTGCCCCATTTTTGCAGTGACTGCTGCTGCAAGCGCGTCAAGGATATCATCTTTTGCAACTTCTTTCCGCCTGTACTTTGAAAGCGCACTGGCGGCAATTTTGTCTGCAACCAGGCAAATACTTTTAAGGGCTTTTATCCTTTCAAAAAAGCCGTCAGGGCTCTTTTTTGTAGATCGCATAGGAGAACCCGTAAACGCCTGAAAACAGACTTCAGGTGCTGTTTCCTTTACTGTTTCCCGCAAGATTTCGTTTCTGGCCAGGAATGCATCTACATCCCGAATTTTGGGAACTATATTCCAGGCCTGCCTGGAAATACTTTTTCCTGTAAGTTTTTTATTGATCTCGCAGGCCTTCTCATAATTCTCCGCGTAGACGGCTTCCCTGCACGGCACCGGAAAAATGCTGGACTTTCGGGCTTTCAGGATTCTACGTGCCCCGGTATCCGAAGTTCGCTCCCCGGAGCCTCCGTTTTTCAGGCCTATAGGAATGTCAATCAGGATCAGAGGTTCGGCCTGTCCGTAATTCTTTTTCAGGAAATCAATAAGGGATGAAAAATTCGGAAAAAGCCCAGTCTCCCAGTTACAGTTTTGATCGTTTTCCATGGCAAGGAATACTGCAAACCAGCCGGCTCGGCAGCTGTCAACCCCGACAAAGACCCTTTTGTTCACACATACACATGGGAGCGAAGATTTAAAAAATTTCTTGCGGAAACCGGAAGTGCAGTATCCAATAATTGATGAAGGCAGCCAGTGGATAGTAATTTATCTTAATCTACCGGGCTGCCTCCTGTAGAGGTTGGCAACTTAGAGACCGCCGGTTATAACCAGTGAGAAATCCTGCTTCTGATTAACATCGGGCATGGTAATTGTTGGAATATTAATGCCCGTAACGCGGACGGTGTAGGTGCCTGTTTGTTGTGCGTTCAGGACGACCTGCTGAACATTGTCATTCGCAGGGGATCCCTGGCCTACTGTCCCATCGGGAGCAGTGACCGACAGGCGCAATTGATTAACGATACCTCCTACCGCCGGGGTACTCGGATAATCTGTCCAGACAAGAGTTGCATGGAACGGGACTGAGCCGTCAACTACCGTAAAAGTATAACTTCTCTGCTCTCCAGTTCCCACTGCATCCGCAGCAGAATCGCGAAGCTCGAGTTTGGCTGGGGGGGCTGGAAACAGTGAATTCTCAAGATTAATGCGCCCCCAGCCCTCGTCGCCGTTGGGTACCGGACCCACCTCCG
The DNA here is from genome assembly GCA_964610495.1 of uncultured Methanosarcinales archaeon. Lineage (GTDB taxonomy): Archaea > Halobacteriota > Methanosarcinia > Methanosarcinales > Methanosarcinaceae > Methanosarcina. The sequence goes on along the minus strand of CAZSVY010000011.1, from coordinate 65 downwards.
GCGGTGTATACTGGCCTGCCAGTGGTACAGCACCGTGAAGCAATATAGCTTTGACCAGGGCGGCT
>CAZSVY010000010.1:0-5128 GCA_964610495.1 uncultured Methanosarcinales archaeon | reverse complement strand
GTTTTTCCGCAGGATCTTGCGCTTTGCCCAAAAGCTATTTACTTAAGAGGCTCTCTATTTTTATCACAATGGTTTTGAAAACGCAGGAAAAGTATGACTGAAGAAAGCCCAATTATCGAGCTTAAAAACCTGACAAAAATATATAAAAACGGAATGGAATTTAGCGCGCTCGACAATGCAAATTTAAGAATCAGGAAAGGGGAATTTGTGGCCGTTGTCGGGCCATCGGGTTCAGGCAAAAGCACTCTTATGCATCTGATAGGCCTGCTGGACACCCCAAGTTCGGGGACGCTCCTGATAAACGGCAGAGATGTAACGAAAATGTCGGATAAGGAACGCTCCGAGTTGCGGAATAGGATGCTCGGCTTTGTCTTCCAGTACCATCACCTGCTTCCTGATTTTACGGCCCTGGAAAATGTAATAATGCCGCTCTTAATTGCGGGAAAAAGCAGGAAAGAAGCAAAAGAAATTGCCGAAAAACTCCTGAAGGAAGTAGGGCTTGAAGACCGGATGGATCATAAACCCGGTGAACTTTCAGGAGGGCAGAACCAGAGGGTTGCAGTAGCAAGAGCACTGAGCTGCTCGCCTGCAATCGTCCTGGGGGACGAACCTACAGGCAACCTTGATACAAAAACGGGTGACCTGATCTATGAGTTGCTCAGGCGGCTGAACAGAGAGTATAATCAGACTTTTATCGTGGTTACTCATAATGAAGACCTGGCCTCAAAAGCCGATAGGATTATCAGACTTGTAGACGGGAAAATTACAGATCAGTGAGGAGAAACGATGGAGTACGCAAAAGGAAGAATAGGCAGGGTATTTACCGTCAGGATCGATCACGGAGATGACCTGATTCTGGAGCTGATCAAACTTGCTGAACTGGAGCGCATCGAATCTGCTGTTTTTATGCTGCTGGGCGCGTTAAAAGAAGCAAAGCTTGTTACGGGCCCGAAAGAAAGTAAGACACCGCCGGAACCTGTATGGTTCGGCTTTGATGATGCCCATGAGGTTCTGGGGATAGGAGATATTTTTTTAAAGGATGGAAAACCGAAGATCCACCTGCATGCAGGCGCAGGTAGAGGAGATAACGTAAAACTTGGGTGCTTGAGAGGTGAGAGCGAAGTTTTTATGGTAGTTGAGGTTTTCGTCTTTGAGCTGGAGGGTATTTCTGCCAGAAGAATCACGGATAAAGAGCAGGGTTTTGCTCCTGTAGGTTTTGAGCAGGCCTCGAACCTGGAATGACATTCAGATAAAACAAGTACTATAGTCAGTGCTCGAAAGTCCGGGTGTAATAGCGAGAATTAAAAATACAGTCCTGCAAAAAGGTCTGGCAGTTTTTCTCAAGCTCAATTCTGCAATATTGTCTCCAGTTCTCGAAGCCTTTTGAGTGCAATTACTTTTTCGTTATTGTCTTTTAAATATTCTTCTTCAAGGACCTTTACAATTTCTGGGAAGGGAACTGTTAACTGGTAGTACTTCACTGGTCTGCCTTTTCCTTTATTCTTTTTTTCAGACCTTTCGTCCACCCAGCCCCTATCCCTCAGGGGACGCATGGCTACACTCACTTCAGGTTGTCTCAACCCTGATACAAGCTCGATGTGAAGGGACCTGAGCTCCCTGCAGTCTTTCAGACATACGATCGCGGTGGCCTCCGTCCTCGGGAGTCCCAGGCTCTGGAGCATATCAATGATTGAATACTCTTTTTCGGTTAAATTAACTGGAGAATCGTCGGTCATCGAAAGTGAATAATACTTTCATGTTTATATATTTTATGTAGATAAAATTATTATTTTGAATAAATTGAGTATTGTTAAGGAGTAAAATAGCTATCAAACCCGGATAAAATCTTTTTTTGGAAAGTTTTAATATAAAAACTCGTATTAGTAAATCTCCGGAAAAAAACCGATTTTGTAATCCTGACCAAAACCTTTAAAGCTAGTGTTTGCAGGAAATGGACCTTCCTGAAATTCGGAAAGCCTGAGTTAAGGATTACAAAGTAAGAAAGTCTCCTGTAAACACTCGAGGCACGATACTCCCGGATTTAAGCAGGTACGGAAGTCCGATACCTGAGGCAAAAGTATTTCTGGATTCGAGAATTCAACATATAATCTTTATGTGTTAATCAGGCTTTCTTATGAGAAAATAGCGTAAAACTTAATTAAAATTATTCGCGTTAACCGGATAAAGAATTAAATACAATTCGGACATGTAACGGTTAAGTTAAGATTAAGCTTCAAATTAAGGTTAAGTTTCAAATTAAGCTAAGCTTCAAATTAACGTTAAGCTTCAAATTAAGGTTAAGTTTCAAATAACAGAATATATGTATAAATAGATCAGAGATTAAAAAGGGTGAAATGATGTCATATATCGGTCTACAGCAGGATTCTGGAGAATATAAAATCCAAAAGATACATGCTCGGGAGATCCTGGATTCAAGGGGAAATCCCACTATTGAAGTTGATGTGTTTACACCGAAGGGATTTGGCAGAGCCAGTGTCCCTTCAGGGGCTTCCACTGGTACGAATGAAGCCCTTGAACTGCGGGATGCAGACCCTAACAGGTATGGAGGTAAAGGAGTTCTCACTGCAGTAAAGAACGTGAACACTATCATCCAGAAGGAATTGCTGGGGCTTGATGTGCGAAACCAGCGGGAAATCGATGAGCTGATGATCGAGCTCGACGAGACCGATAACAAATCAAACCTGGGGGCAAATGCGATCCTTGGGGTATCCATGGCTGTTGCAAAAGCCGCTGCCGATTCCCTCAATATTCCTCTCTACCGCTATTTCGGGGGCTCAAATGCCTTTACTCTGCCAGTGCCCACAATGAATGTCCTTAACGGGGGCAAGCACGCAGGCAACGAGCTTGCAATCCAGGAATTCATGATTCAGCCCAAAGGTGCGGAAACCTTTTATGAAGCTCTCCAGATCGGGGCAGAAATCTACCATATTCTTGGAAAATTACTGGAAAAGAAATATGGCAGGTCTTCTACTAACGTGGGCTATGAAGGAGGATATGCTCCCAAAATGAGCGAGTCAACCGAAGCTCTTGATGCCCTTGTCCAGGCTATCGAGGAAGCCGGCTATACCGACACCGAAGTCACAATCGGGCTTGATGCTGCAGCCTCCGAGTTTTACGAAGACGAACTCTACACAATCGACGGAAAGAAACTCGCTGCTCCCGAACTGATGGATTACTACGTCGAACTTGTGAATTCCTATCCTATCCTCTCTATTGAAGATCCCTTCTATGAGGAAGCCTTTGAGGATTTCGAAGCCCTGACCAATGAACTCTGGGATACGATTATTGTTGGTGACGACCTCTTTGTTACAAACATTGAGAGGCTTTCAAAAGGCGTTGACATGGGAGCTGCAAATGCACTTCTCTTAAAGATCAACCAGATCGGAACACTTTCCGAAGCTTTTGATGCCGCAAGCATGGCTTCCAGGAACGGCTATACCGTAATAGTAAGCCACCGTTCTGCCGAAACCGAAGACACCACAATCTCGGACCTCTCAGTCGCTATCGGGGCGGAAATGATCAAGACCGGAGCCCCGGCCCGTGGAGAAAGGACTGCAAAATACAACCAGCTTCTCAGAATCGAGGAAGACCTGGGTGAAGTTGCACATTACGTGCAGATCTAACCTTTTTAATTTTTCATTTTAACTTTCTTTTTTAGTCTTTTTTTAGCCTTTTTTAACCTTCTTTAACCTTCTTTTTTTGAATTTGTCTCTTTTTCTATCTTTTTTTGCTTTACTGCAATTTTATACACTCTCTCAACTACTTTCTTACACTCTCTCAACTGCTTTCTGAATCTATCTCCTGAGAGTACTGGAAACTAATTTATAATCAGCTTCACAAGAATAATTACAGAATAATTACAGGTACCTGGTAAATCTGGAATATCTGAAGTAAGAGCTGAATCTAAGTAAGAGCCCGATAAAGTTAGAACATATATTTTCTGATATTTTTGAAATCCCGGAGGATTCAACCTTCTAGAAATTGTAGATAGATCGATGATCGAGACTGGCTGGAAAACTTTCTTACGCATCCGGGATTCACTCAGATAGGATTTATCAAATAGGGCTTATCCAAATCGGATTTATTAGATAGGAGTTTATCCGCATGTACGAACTGAAAATCGCTTTGAGGCAGGTTTTGTCCAGAAGAAAGCAAACTTTTTTCGCCATTCTGGCAGTTGCCCTTGCCGTAGCCGTTATTACGGTAATGATGGCTATGCTTTCTGGTTTTCAGACCGAACTCGTACAGTCAAGCATTGAAAATAGTCCTCATATTGTTATAACTCCTCAAGACGAAGAAGAAGAGTTTATTCATCTTTACAGGTACAACTCGGCGCAGGTTGCGGAAAAAGAAGGAGTTCTAGCGGTATCCCCCAAATATCTGGGCCAGGCAGCCCTGGAATACCGGGATAATGCCGAAGGAATTTCGCTTCAGGGAGTTGAACCTGAGGCTGAAGATACGGTTATGCGAGTAAGCGAGGATGTGGTAGAAGGGAGCTTCCTGTCACTTGTCCATACAAGGCACGGAATCGTGCTTGGGGATAAGCTTGCAGAAAACCTTGAGGTTCAACCTGGAGATCGTGTGGATGCGGTTTTTCCAGGGTCGCAAACTACTTCCTTTAAGGTTGTAGGCCTTATTCACACCGGGACTGGTGCAGATGAGGTAACAGCCTATGCAAGGCTTGATTCGGTGCAGCAATTCTTCAATGAACCTGGGGTTGTGAGCACGATAGGAGTCAGGGTTACAGATCCGTACCAGGCCGAGGCTATCGCAGGTTCGATTGAAAGAGAGTCCGGGCTTGATGCTGTCAGCTGGCTCGAAACAAATGCGGAGATCCTGAACCTGCTGAATACCCAGAGGATCTTTGCAAATATCTTCTATTTATTGATCTATGGAATTGCAGGTTTCGGGATAGCAAACACACTTATTACCATCGTTGCCCAGAGAACCCGGGAAATCGGCATCCTGAAAGCCATGGGAGCCTCTCAGAAAAGCATAATGGCTGTCTTTCTTTTCCAGTCCGTAATACTTGGAGCCATTGGCCTGGTGCTCGGCACTGTTCTTGGTTACGTTGCAATTGTCGTACTTCAAAACTACGAAATCGAGG
>CAZSVY010000009.1:0-8120 GCA_964610495.1 uncultured Methanosarcinales archaeon | reverse complement strand
TTCTAAAGTAGATAATTATTTATATGATAGGCATAATCTAGCCATTCGTTATATGATTAAAAGCTCAAAATCCGCTCTTCTTGCAGTTTACCGATGTTTTTCCTCTTTGTTTTTTGAGGATCAGTCCCTGGCTTAACAGGCTTATTCACGCTGGTTTGTAGAGAAAATGATTATTCCGGACTGAAAGTATTGAAGGCAAACAGATATAAAATTGAAAGTAAGAGCGTTATACAATTCACTGTCGGTAAACCTGATTTACTGCACGCAAATGCGAAGAAGCATTTATCTATTGCTTAATACTTTCACTTCGCTATATCACTCTATTAATAAAAAGCCTGCATTCTGCTGTATGTATCGAAAAACGGGGTAGTATGAATCATAAAACTGTCATCTCTGGTATAAGTAAAACCAGTATTTGTGAATTATAACTAGTTATTTATAATAATACATAGAATTATCTGCCTGAACTAACGGCTTGATAAGTGAATATAAAATCTAAGTTTTCCAAAAAGGTTCTTAAAATTAATAAATTCAACTACTTCTGGATCTCTTAGTCTCAGACTTAAGATCCAGATTTTACTCTGAATTCAAAATTCAGACTGCTCGAACTCTAATTTCAAATTCTGTAATTTCAAATTCTGTATTTAACTTTAAAATTCTCATCTAACCGATTCAACTGGACAAAAACCCGAGAGAAGGAAAATGAAAAATATTATTATTAAAGGGGCACGGGAACATAACCTGAAAGATATCACGGTGGAACTCCCGCGGGACAAATTCATTGTCATTACAGGCGTTTCGGGGTCAGGGAAATCTACCCTGGCTTTTGATACGGTTTATGCCGAAGGGCAGAGGCGCTATGTGGAGTCCCTCTCAGCTTATGCGCGGCAGTTCCTCGGGCTTATGAATAAGCCGGATGTGGACAGCATCGAAGGGTTATCTCCGGCAATTTCCATTGAGCAGAAAACGACCTCGAAAAATCCCAGGAGTACGGTCGGGACAGTCACTGAGATTTATGATTACTTGAGGCTGCTTTTTGCAAGAGTCGGCACGCCTTACTGCCCGACCCACAACATAAAAATTGAGTCCCAGTCCCCTGAAAGGATTGCGGACAGCCTCAGCAGGGAGTGCGAGGGCATGGTTACCGTTCTCGCGCCTGTAGTCCGCCAGAAAAAAGGGACATACCAGCAGCTCTTCAGGGAACTGAATAGTGAAGGCTTCGCCCGGATGAGGGTAAACGGGGAGATCCACAGGACTGACGACGAAATTACCCTTGACCGCTACAAAAAACATGATATCGAAGTCGTGGTTGACCGGCTGGACCCCTCCGAGGACCGCTCAAGGCTCGTCGAAGCCTGCGAAAACGCCCTCAAGAAGGCAGACGGGCTCTTAATTGCGGTTGATTCGGAAGGAAAAGATCACCTTTATTCCTCAAACATGGCCTGTCCGGTCTGCGGCATGGCTTTCGAAGAACTCCAGCCCAGGATGTTTTCATTTAACAGTCCCTTCGGAGCCTGTGAAGCCTGCAACGGGCTAGGGATTAAAATGGAGTTCGACCCGGACCTCATTATTCCGGATAGGGCGCTCTGCCTTGCCGACGGAGCTGTCGCTCTGTACAGGAATTACCTGGACAGTTACCGGAGCCAGCACCTCGCAGCCGTGGCAAAGCATTTCGGGTTCGACATTTTCACCCCGATTGAGGCTCTCTCGGATGAGCAGTACAGCGCGCTCATGTACGGCTCGGGCGAACGCATTCAGTTCAGCATGAGCATGAAGAACGGAGATGCACAGTGGTCTCATAAAGGAACCTGGGAAGGGCTGCTTCCTCAGTCCGAGAGGCTGTACAGCCAGACAAAATCCGAGTACAGACGAAAAGAACTTGAAAAATTCATGCAGGTTAAGCCCTGTCCGAAATGCGAAGGCAGGCGCCTGAAGGAAAAAGTGCTTGCAGTGAAGCTCGGCGGAAAATCCATTGTGGATGCAACCGATCTTTCAATTCTGGACTGCATCCGGTTTTTCGAAAACCTGGAGCTCTCGGAAAAGGAAAAGGAGATCGCAAAGCAGGTCTTAAAGGAAATCCGCTCCAGACTTGGCTTTCTTGAGCACGTGGGGCTCGGCTATCTCACCCTCTCCCGGAGCTCAGGCACCCTCTCAGGTGGAGAAGCCCAGCGCATCCGGCTAGCTACCCAGATCGGCTCAAACCTCATGGGCGTGCTCTATGTGCTCGACGAACCCTCAATAGGGCTGCACCAGAAAGATAACGAGCGGCTTATCCAGACCCTCCAGACCCTGCGAGATCTTGGGAATACCCTGATAGTCGTGGAACACGATGAAGATACTATTCGTGCTGCGGACTACGTACTCGATATCGGGCCAGGGGCAGGCATTCACGGAGGTTATGTGGTAGCCGAAGGTACGCCTGAAGAAATCGAAAAGCACCCTGAATCCCTGACAGGCCAGTACCTCTCTGGAAAAAAACAGATAAAACCGCCTGCACTTCGCCGGCAGAGCGATGCGTTCATCAGGCTCAAAGGATGCAGGGCGAACAACCTGAAGGATATAGATGTGAATATTCCCATAGGGGTCCTGACCGTGGTTACAGGGGTTTCCGGGTCCGGAAAATCCACTCTAATTTACGATACTCTGTACAAAGCCCTGATGAAGAAGATAAACAAATCAAGTGTAACGCCAGGGGATTATGATGAGCTGGTCTTTGATTCCGAGATCGACAAGGTAATCGTTATTGACCAGAGCCCTATCGGCAGGACTCCTCGCTCAAACCCCGCGACCTATACCAAGGTTTTTGATGCCGTCAGGCAGGCTTTTGCCGAAACCAAGGAAGCCAAAATCCGGGGCTATAAAAACGGGCGTTTCTCTTTCAACGTAAAAGGAGGACGCTGTGAAGCCTGCCAGGGAGAAGGGCTGATAAAAATCGAAATGAATTTCCTGCCTGATGTGTATATCGAATGTGAAGAATGCAAGGGTACACGCTACAACCGGGAAACCCTCGAAGTAAAGTACAGGGGAAAATCGATTGCTGAAGTCCTGGACATGACTGTAGAAGAGGCTGCCGAACATTTCGAGAATATTCCTGCAATCAAAGGTAAACTCGATACCCTGACAAGAGTCGGGCTTGGCTACATCAAACTTGGCCAGAGTTCAACAACGCTTTCCGGCGGGGAAGCCCAGAGGATTAAGCTGACAAGGGAACTCTCCAAAAAGGGCACCGGGAGGACGATTTATCTCCTTGACGAACCCACAACCGGGCTTCATTTCCATGACGTCAAAAAACTCATTTCAGTCCTTAACGGGCTTGTAGCAAAAGGAAACACCGTGGTTGTAATAGAGCACAACCTGGACGTAATTAAATCCGCAGACCATATTCTCGATCTTGGCCCCGAAGGCGGGAACGCAGGCGGAGAAATTATTGCCGAAGGAACTCCCGAGGAGATATCTCTGATTCAGGGAAGCCATACTGCACACTTCCTTGCTCCCAGGCTTTCATCATCATATCTGGACATGTCAGGAGCAGAGTCTGTTGAGGCCGTTTTCGAAGAAGGGGAAGAGTTTGAGGCCGATTATGAAGCTTTTGACGATGATTTGACTGGTGAATCTGAAGACTTTGAAGAAGATTCTGAGGAGGAAGCTGAAAACGATTCCAGAGATTTCAAGCACAGTAAACATAGGACTGATAAAGCGCTCGAAGAGCAGCTGATTTAAAACTGATTTAAAGTTGATTTGAGCTAATTTGGCTAATTTGAGCTATTTAAAAGCTGAGTTAAGCTAATTTAAAGCTGATTTAAACTAACCATAACGACCTAGGAAACTTGAAAATGAGGCTTAAAAATGATTGACCTGGAGGCTCTTCCTCACCTGCCTGGTTGTTATCTTTTCAAAAATGAAGAAGGGACTGTGCTGTATGTGGGCAAGGCAAAGGACCTTAAAAAGCGGGTGAGTAGCTATTTCCAGAAACGAGACCACGATCCGAAGACCGAAAGCCTTGTGCAGGCTGCCAGAGGCCTTGACTTCATTGTCACGAATACGGAAGTAGAGGCTTTCCTCCTTGAAAATACCCTGATCAAGAAACACTGGCCAAGGTACAATATTGCTCTCAAGGACTCAAAGCGGTATGCCTGCATTCATTTAACCGAAGAAAAGTTTCCAAGGATCAGGCTTTCCCGAAAAAAGGTGGACCGTGGAATATCTTTTGGGCCCTTTGTATCGGCAAAGGAAAGAGATTACATCTTTGAGGTTGTAAGAAAGACCTTTCAGCTCAGAACCTGCAAGCAGATGCCGAAGCGTGCCTGCCTCAGGTACCATATAGCGGCATGCAGCGGCCCCTGCATAGGGGCAGTTTCCACGGAAGACTATACCGAGAAAGTGAAGAAAGCCAGCTCTGTCCTGAAAGGCAATATCAAAGAGCTCATCGAGTCCATGGAAAAAGAGATGAGAGAGCTGGCATCGAGGCAGCAATTCGAGCAGGCAATGGCTCTCAGGGACGAAATTGCAGCCCTTGAATATCTCCAGGAAAAGCAAAATATGGAGAGGCAAAAAAAGCATAACGAGGATATCCTGAATTATATTGTCAGGGATGATACCGTTTATCTTATGCTTTTCAAGGTCTACAAGGGCACACTGGAGGACAAGCAGGACTATGTCTTTGCCTTCGGAGAAAATTTTCTGGAAGAATTCCTGGTACAGTATTATTCCGAGAACGAGCCGCCTGAAGAACTGATCCTGCCCGAGCCTCTCGAAGAGTCGCTAGCCGATTTTCTTTCACACATCAAGGGAATAAAGGTGAAAGTCACGGTTCCGAAACAGGGAGAGAAAAAGGAACTTCTTGACCTTGCCCTGAAAAATGTTGAGATCGGTTTCTTCGGGGACCGGAAAAAGCTCGAAGCCCTCCAAAGTAAACTATCCCTTCCGAAACTTCCGAATGTTATAGAATGTTTCGATATCTCGCATCTCTCAGGTACGGCTACGGTCGGCTCCATGGTGCAGTTCCGGGGAGGCAGGCCTGATAAACACAATTACCGCCGCTTCAGGATAGAGAGTGTTGAGGGGATTGACGATTTCGCTTCCATTGCCGAGGTTGTACGCAGGCGTTATTCCCGCCTGCTCGAGGACAAACACGATCTGCCTGACCTGATCATTATAGACGGGGGAAAAGGGCAGCTTTCCTCAGCTTTTCAGGAACTCCGGAAATTGAAGCTCAGGGTTCCTGTTATCTCAATAGCCAAGCGGGAAGAAGAAATCTATGTACCCGGAATTAAGTCTCCGCTTCCCATCAAAAAAGATGAAAAAGCTTCGCTCTTTGTCCAGGAAATCAGGGACGAAGCCCACAGGTTTGCAATTACCTACAACCGCTTGCTAAGGCAAAAATCCCTTATTCCTTGAAAATTCCTTGTCCTTAAGAATCCCTGATCCTTTAAAAATCCTGAATTCTTTAATTATTTACACAATTATATATTTATACATTTAATAATATGTTTACGTACTTGATAAACTACATACTCAATATTAAGGGTCTTGATTTTATGAATTCTTCCGATCAAACATCCCAGACTTTAGCTCAAAAAATCTCAGAATCAATACGCGACGCCCGATATCGGGACAGCCCGCAGTTCAGGCTGGTCTCCGATTTTGAGCCCAAGGGCTCCCAGCCGCAGGCAATTGAAAAACTTGTGGAGGGGCTGAAAGAAGGAAATCAGTTCCAGACTCTGCTTGGGGTGACCGGGTCAGGGAAGACTTATACCGTGGCAAACGTCATAAACCAGGTCAGGAAACCGACCCTTGTTATTGCCCATAACAAAACCCTTGCCGCCCAGCTCTATAACGAATTCAGGGAGTTCTTCCCTGAAAACAGGGTGGAGTACTTCGTCTCCTATTACGATTACTATCAGCCTGAGTCCTATCTTCCTGCCAAGGACCAGTATATTGAAAAAGATGCCCAGATCAACCCGAAGATCGAGCAGATGCGGCTTGCTGCCACCGCTTCCCTGATGTCACGCCAGGATGTCATTGTGGTGGCGTCCGTATCCTGTATTTACGGGCTTGGCAATCCTGAAAACTTCCAGAAGATGGGATTTGAATTAAAGGTCGGAGATAAGGTCCAGAGAAAAGAAATCCTGCAAAAGCTCATTGAGATCCAGTTTGAACGGAACGATCTTGAGCTTATGCCAGGCCGTTTCAGGGTAAAAGGGGATACCATCGATATTATTCCCGGATACTTTGATAATATTATCCGGATCGAGCTTTTCGGAGACGAGGTTGACAGGATTTCCGAGGTAGAGAAGCAGACAGGACAACGAACGGAAGACCTGGATTATTTCTTCGTCTATCCTGCTAGGCATTATGTTATTCCTGAGGAGGAGCAAAAAAGTGCAATTCAGTCCATTCTCGAAGAGCTTGAAGCCCATCTCCCCGAACTCGGGCTGCTTGAGTCTCACAGGCTAAAGCAGCGCACGCTTTATGATATGGAAATGATCCAGGAAACCGGCAGCTGCAAGGGCATTGAAAACTATTCCAGGCACTTTGACCATCGCAAGCCGGGAGAGAAACCTTTCTGCCTGATTGACTACTTCCCTGAAGATTTCCTGCTGGTCATTGATGAGAGCCACCAGACCATCCCGCAGCTTCACGGGATGTACAATGGGGACCGCTCAAGAAAGAAGAGCCTTGTAGATTATGGGTTCAGGCTTCCCAGCGCCTACGATAACAGGCCTCTGAAGTTCGATGAATTTGAAAAGTATATGAAAAATGTGATCTGTGTTTCGGCAACCCCTTCAGATTACGAAAGGGAGCATTCGGCCCGGATTGTGGAACAGATTATCCGTCCCACAGGCCTTGTTGACCCTGAAGTAGAAATTCGCCCTCTTGAAGGACAGGTCAGGGATGTTATGCAGGAGGTCCGGAAGATTGTGGAAAGGGGAGACCGCGCCCTTGTGACCACCCTGACAAAGAAGCTTGCGGAAGAACTGACCGAGTACCTTGCAAGGAACGAAATCAAAGCTCGCTACCTGCACTCGGACATCAAAACGATAGAAAGGACTGAAATTATCCGCGAACTCCGCCTTGGCAAATTCGATGTCCTTATCGGGATCAACCTGCTCAGGGAAGGACTTGACATTCCGGAAGTTGGCTTCATCGGCATCCTGGATGCGGATAAGGAAGGCTTCCTGAGGGACTCAAAAAGCCTGATCCAGATAATCGGCCGCGCAGCCCGGAACTCCAGCTCGAAGGTTGTCCTGTATGCCGATAAGATGACCGATTCCATCAAAAAAGCCGTTAGTGAGACCGAGCGCCGCCGCAACATGCAAATCGGCTACAATAAAGAACATGGCATTGTCCCGACGACTATCATAAAACCCATAAGGGAGAAGGTTGTGGATATCACTGACACCAAACACATCCCGAAAACCGATATCCCCAATGTGATCATCGAACTGGAAGCCGAGATGAGGGAAGCTGCCGACAGGCTGGATTTCGAACGGGCAATCCAGGTAAGGGAATTGATAAAGAAGCTGGAGAAAGAGGTAAAAGTAGCCTGATGGGATTATATATACCTTTTGTTTTACTTTTACTTCTTTTTTACCTTTTTTTCAGCTGCCTTTTTCTACCTTCATTTTCTGTTTTTTGTCTCTCTTTTTGCATTCTCTTCTCTCGTTTTTTATTAACAGTCCTTTGTTTCAGTCTCATCCCATCAGAAATCTATCCAGTCGGATCTTGCAGGAATCAGGCTCAAAAGTCAAATAAAGTCACATGATATTTTTTTACGTACAGATTTATAGAATATGTAAATTATTCAGGAAGCTAAACCTTCACTTTTTTCGGAATTAATTTCTAATTCAATAGCTACCGCTGTTTATTATTTTGATTTTTAGAATTATACAGTCTAAAGTATATCAAATTAAATAAGTTTATCTGTTTATACTAATATAAGAAAGATAAGACTTTTTTAATATTTATGAGATTTTCGATTAACTCTAGTCACTACTACGGAATATAGTGGTAAATTTCGATGACCTCATAGGATGTAAAAGTCTCAGAAAAACATGTATTTAGTTTCTGAAAAGGAGGTTTAGATGTGAAGCCGAAGTATATTCTTGCAATTCTTATGC
>CAZSVY010000008.1:0-5984 GCA_964610495.1 uncultured Methanosarcinales archaeon | reverse complement strand
TTTATGGTACGTCGTTGTTGGTGACCATCCTGGCGACCGAGCTCCGCTTACTGCAGCGTATCCTGGGCCTGACCCCGCTCAGCGGGAAACAGTGGCTCATCTGCCTCGCCGCCGCCATCGCCTTGCTGCTTGTCGATGAGGTCATCAAGATCTTCCTGCGCAGCCGCCGCCACCATGATACAGCAACTCTTGCCTCCACAGCGCCAGTCCAGATATAAGTGGCAACATTTGAAACCATCCCTGATACGCCCGCAATTACCGGGGCGAATCTCCGGAATGTAATTAGGGTGCGAGACTGAACAACCTGCTTCGGCAGGTCTCTATGATCAGGGATGGATATTTTTCACATTTCTCTCCTATAAGACTCAATACTTTCCAATGTATCTCTTCCATATTCAAATTTCAGACTCAATTATCTCTTCTTTTGAAGTAATAAGCTCGTAACTCCCTGAAATAAGAAAAATATCCATTTCATCGTGGGATTTTTTGTAGGCTTTCCTTTCTGTTCTGGAACCGTTTCATTCTTATCTTTCAAACCTGTCCTTAACTTCCGTTCTGCAATATAACCAGTATTCGACATAATCGTCTCGATCTTTCTGTCAATCAAAGCTCTTGAACAAATTTATTAAGGAATTATTATATGAGAATGAAAAAATATATATATCTACAGTTCTTGCAGTAGAGATGATGAGATCTTCCCTGATCACAGTGCTCCTCTCTTCCGAAAAAAGAACCGAGCTGCTTCTCCTTCTAAAAGATAAGCCCCGGACCATTGAAGAAATCAATGATGAGCTAGACACAAACTCAGTCGCGATCCTGCCCCAGCTTAAAAAGTTAAAAGAAAACGGGCTCGTGATTCAGGAGGATAGGGTATATGAACTTTCCCTGCTCGGGAGAATTATTGTCCGAAAAATGGAGTCCCTTGTGAGAGCCTTCAGGCAGCTTGAGGATGACCACGATTGAGCCGGTATTTAGATATATTCAGATATATTTAGATATATTTGTAACTTCGAGCTTTACAGAACCTTTTTTCCTGAGGTTTCGAATCCGGCAGACTGCTGAATACTAAATCGAGATTCAGAGATTTATCCCTATTGCCAGTAATCTCCGCTACCATCAGTCTTCACTGCCATTAATCTCTGCTGCCGTTGATCTCCGTTGCCATTACTCCTGCTGCCAGCTACCGAAAAATACTGATTTCATTCCAGTTTCAAGCCGCTTTTGAGTTTATTTCTATATTTCAAGCCTTTCTGGCCTTACTCCTGCTTTTCAAGTTGCTTTTGAGCTTTTTCCCTTACCTCTGCAAAGATGTCCTTTCCTTTTGCGTCAATTCCTACAATAAGCGGCCCGAACTCTTCCACCCTGAGCACCCAGACCGCTTCAGGCATTCCAAGGTCAAGCCAGTGGACGGCTTTTACTTCTTTGATTAACTCTGCGGCAAGGGCTGCACATCCGCCTGTATATGCCAGATAAACACATCTTTTCTTCATGGCATCGGCTACGCCTTTCATTCCGCCTTTTCCGATGATTGCCCGAACTCCGTGAGCTTTCAGGAGAGGAGGCGTCATTTTTGACATCCTGCCGCTGGTTGTAGGGCCTGCTGAGATCGCCTTCCAGCCACTCTCGGTTTGCTGCATAAGGGGGCCGCAGTGGTAGATTACTGCCCCTTCAAGGGAGAAAGGAAGTTCTTCTCGCTTTTCTTCCATTTCGAGAATCCTTGCATGGGCTTCATCCCTGGCTGTCAGGATTTCTCCTGAGATATAGACTATATCTCCGGCATTGAGTTTCTCGATATCCTCGATTTTCAGCGGTGTTTGCAGGTAATATTCCATTATTCTTCCCCCCTGAACACAACCGAAGCATGCCTGTTTGCCCAGCACTGGATATTTACTGCAACCGGAAGGGACGCTGTATGGCAGTGAGCGGTTTTCATGTGCACTGAAAGGGCGGTTGTGCTGCCTCCAAGCCCCATGCAGCCTATTCCGAGAGCATTTACAGCCTCAAGGATTTCTCTTTCCAGGCCCTCCATAGGGGCATCAAGGGGCTCAAGCAGGGCTTCTTTTGCAAGCCTGGCTGCCGCATCAAAAGAACCCCCTATCCCGACTCCTATGGTCAGGGGAGGGCAGGGCATTCCTCCGGCGTTTACTACGGTTTCGAGCACGAAGTTTTTGATGCTTCCGGCTTCTGTCGGATTGAACATACGCAGCGAACTCATATTTTCCGAACCTGCGCCTTTAGGGGCAGCAGTGATCTTTAACTGGTTCCCTGGTACGAATTTCCAGTGAACATCCGGAATTCCAGCTCCTGTATTGTTTCCACTGTTCTTTCGGGTCAGCGGGTCGACTGCATTCGGGCGGAGAGGGATCTCGGCTGTTGCCAGAATTACAGCCTCCCTTATTGCTGCCTCCAGATCAAAGCCGGGCTGAAATTCGGTCCCGATTTCCGCAAAAAAGATCATTATGCCCGTATCCTGGCACATGGGAACTTCATGCTTTTTTGCAATCTCAGTATTCTTCAGGATCGCCTGCAGCTGGAATTTTGCAACAGGATTTTCTTCGGCGGCTTCAGCTTTCCTGAGCGCATCCACTACATCATCAGGAAGCTCGATTTCCGCTTTTCTTAAAAGGTCTGCAATAGACCGGATAAAGGTTTCACGACTGACTTTCGAAGACAAAGAATCACCAAAAACGGATCAAATAATAGAAAGATAGGTGCAGGAGAGAGAATTAGTGTCCTTCAGCGCCTGCAGAAATAAACTCTGAGTTTTTGAAAATTACATGCTGGATTTAAATAAATCTTATCCTTATATGCCAGGGCCTGGCTCTGTTTTATTTTCGCGTGTCTTTAACTGTCGGCTTGCTTATAGCTATACGATTCTCAGGATATGCTATCCTGCTTCGCTTGCAGATAAAGGATTCTTCCAGGTCGGCTCCCATCTGCTGAGCCAGCCCCGAAGGAATGCCCATAATCATTAATTCAGGAGGCAGCCAGGAATTTCCTGTAGGGTCTACAGGCCCGACAAAAGCCGAATCTTTCGGTGCATTTTCTGCCATGCCAGCCGGGAAAGCGATCATTGTAGCGCAGGTAGGTCCTCCGGAGATCACGGTTTTAAAAAAGGGATCCGAGTTACTGAACTGAGCCAGCCCGCAGAGATTCCTGATTTGCTCGGCGCCTGCAAAGATAATAAAAGAACTGACAGTTTCCGGCACAAGGTCGGCAGTGCACGGGGCAATGACTGTGTATTTGCCCTGTGGGACAATTCTTCCTGTTCGCTCTCTCAGCTCATCGAACAGTTCAGGAGTTGCCTTTAAATTTTCGGCAGCACCGCCCCGGAAGTCTGGCGTGCCCACAGTCACGAAGTACTTCAGTTTTGGGTGCGGTTCCGCGAGCCCCATCCATACCATCCCGCCGATGCAGCACTGTTCGTGACCTGCTTCAACATAAAGTGGAGGCGTCTCTTCAAAGAAAGCGGAAATATAAGCCGCCTTTGCTACACAGCGGTCTACCGTGTATGATGGAATGGCTCCTTCAGGAATCTCATCCGTACCGTAAACACATAAGGGACGTAATTTCAACCTGCCGGCTTCTATAAGTTTTTTCCCCATTTCTCCAAGGCTTAACATAATGAACCTACCTGTAAATTAACTGACAGTCTCTCTGAAAAACTATTATTCTTTCAACCAGCCTTTTTCCATCCAGTAATTGCAGTTATGCGTCCAGTGTTCTTTGTTGGCAAGGATGACATACCTGAACCGTTCTCTCCAGGCTTCGTGTCTGGCTTCCTGTTCAGGGTATTGTCGCTTTTCTTTTATTGTCTCAACAAGCTCTTTGCCCATTTCACGCGATTTTACAAGGGCTGCCTCCATTGCTTCAGGCCCCCTCGCCACCGAACAGCCCACCCCTCCTATGGTTTTGCCTCCGCAGTGTACTATAAAATTATCCATAATTCCAAGGACAAAATCGAGTTCATCGCTGCCTGCGGTTGTCAGGGAAAAGCCGTATTTTCCGTCAAAGAGCTGTTCGTGAATAACAAGCGGACTTCTATCGAACAGGGTCTTGAGCTGGGCTGTCACATTCGTTATATAATTAGGGCTGCTCAAAACTATTCCGTCGGCAGCCAGTAATTTATTCAGTACAATTTCATAATCGTCTTTTATTGTGCATACTCCGGTCTCATGGCAGGAATTGCATGCAGTGCAGTATTTGATCTTCATTTTTGCAATATCGATTGACTCGGTGTCTGCTCCCGCTCCTGCGGCTCCGTCCAGGGCTGCGTTCAGTAGTTTTAAAGTATTGCTGTGCTTGCCTCTTGGGCTTGACTGTATCCCAACTATTTTCATAAGCTTCATCTCTGTTTATTTTTACAAAAATTACAGTACTGTATTCAACTGGAGCTTTATTATCCCTTTTATAACTTTTAAAGAGCTATATGTGATAAGGATAACTGTATAGCAAAGCTTTTCTATCGTTTTTGAATATTCTTTCCGTAGTCCGAATGTCTTTAGAGCCTTCTCATAGAGTATCAAGTATCAACTAAGTTCTTCGCAGGAAAACTTGTAATATATGTACGACATATTAACTATGTAAAAAACAGGAGTATGTTATCGTGGTAGGAGCGAAAAGAATTATAAAATATTTAATCCTAGGCGGCTTCGTTGGAATTCTGGTGGTTTACCTTAAGTTTAAGAGAGTGAACATAGAGGAATAAACTTCAAAGAATTCTAACTAAAGGCTCTGGAAAACTTTATTTTTATTCTTACACGCTTTAGGGTACTCTCTCCCTATCTTGTAAGAGATAGGGAAAATCCCTCTCCAGTGTGACACATGGAAGATATTATTAATAAAATTCTTGAATAGGCAGGGAAGTCACGGCTGAGAATTACCCCGGGATGCACTGAAAGAAAATGACGGTTTTTCTCTAACTTTTGCGATATCTATCTTAAAAACCCTGAACTCGTAGCAAGCAATATCACTAAAAAATAAGTACGCCACATTTTTGATGATCTTTATTATATAACGACTGCTAATTATAAATACTATTTTTCTCTATTGTAGTACAATATCAGCCTTGTAGTACAATATCAGCCGGGGACTGAGTATAAAGCTGGTAAATCATAAGCTATGTAATATGATTTCAAAGGTATCCCGGCCTTAGAGTAATTTATATAGTTTCACATATTTTATTTAACCCTTCCACTAGTGTGGAATTCTGTTGTGAGTTGAGAAAAATGAAGTGCACAACTGCATTAAATTATAACTTAATTCACTGGAAAAAGTTGAGGTAGTTTAGGGTATGAAAAAATACGATGTAATTGTTGTCGGGGCGGGCATAAGCGGGCTTCTGGCGGCGCTGACGCTTTCAAAACATGGGAAAAAAGTCCTTGTTCTCGAGAAAAGACGGCATCTGGGTGGGAACTGCAACAGCTACATGGTAGACGGCTATCAGGTTGATACAGGAGCACACGCGATAACCCATCTGGTTGAAGGACCCCTTAAAAGGCTGATGGATAACTATTTTGATTTTTTGCCTATGTTTGAAGACTATGGGTATTACTATATCAGAACTGAAAACGCCCTTATCAAGGTTCCTTCCAATCTGAAAGATTTCGTGACTTTTGATGTGCTTCCGAGAAAGGATAGGGTTCTGCTCTCTCAAACCCTGACAAAGGCCTTTACCCTTTCTTCATTTGGAATAGATCTTTCTGACAAGTCAGTGTATGATTTCCTGCCGAAAAGCCTTTCAAAGGAAACCTATGACTTCGTGGATACGATATCAGCTTTCCTTTCGGGCAGGTCGATGAAGGAAACCTCAGCCCAACGCGTCCTGTCAGGAAGCAGTTTTGTCAGGGATAGCATCACCCAGGAACAGTTTGATGCAATGATCGGAAAACTGGAGCCGAAAAAACCCCAGTCTGCGGAGTCTATCCTTGCTTCAATCCTCCCGTATCATCTCCACGCCTCGCTTCAGGCAGGATGACGAGGGT
>CAZSVY010000007.1:0-4871 GCA_964610495.1 uncultured Methanosarcinales archaeon | reverse complement strand
AACTCAGTGTCAGGGGCATGAAAGAGCTCTGCAACGATCCCCCTCTCTATCTTCTGGGCCCGCTCGTAACCGATATTGCTCCCGGTTTCGACCATATTACAGGCGCAATCGGAGGAGCAATTGCAGGAATGTACGGCACGGATTTTCTCTGCATGGTAACCCCCTCGGAACACCTTGCCCTTCCAACCCTTGAAGATATAAAAGAGGGTCTGCTTGTGACAAAGGTTGCAGCCCACACCATTGACCTTATAAAAGAAGGCCCGAAAGAACGCGCCTGGGAAAAGGACCTGGCCATGGCCTATGCCCGCAGGGATCTTGACTGGGAAAAGCAGTTCGAACTGGCAATCGACGGCAGCAGGGCCCGCAAAATCCGGGATGCCCGAAGAACCGAAAGTGATACCTGCTCGATGTGTGGGGATCTCTGTGCCTTGAAAATCGTAAAGGAAGCTTTTGAGGAAAAGAGAAAGGAAGAATGAAGGGTCTTTAGATTTTTCCTCTTTTCAGCTTTTTTCCCTTTTCAATTCTTTTTTCTCAATTCTCCTCAACTTTCTAAATTCATTTTTCCAGCCTTCCATGCCGATAGAGTAGAGATTAGATAGAGTAGAGATTAAATGGTAAAGGGAAAACATGTTCGGCGTTTGAGCGAATACACCTCAACCATGTGGTGCGGGTGATATCTCAACTTTGCTTTTCGAAGCCCGCTGATGCCGAGATCGCTTTCCCGGTTGATGTACTCCACCTCGCAGGCAAGAAGCGATGCAGTTCCGGCATTGATTACCTTGTAGATTCCTTCATATTCCGGCAGCCCTTTCTCAAAGTGGATTAGCGCCGTATTAGCGTTGAGACGTTCAAAAAGAGAGATGGCTGCTACCTGTGAATCGACCCTTATCAAAATGCCCTGCAGGGGTAGTTCGGTGAAGTGTTCGATCGCGTAGAAGATCGCCTCTACTTCGTGGGCAAGTATGAAGTTATCTTCACACCTTTTGCTCTCACACCATTTTACCAGGAACTCCATTATCTCTTCCCGGTTTTCGGGTGTTATCGGCTCAACGGTGTGGCGGTAATTTTTCCGGAACCTGTTAATCTGGCTGCGGATCTTGAGATATTTCTTTCCCGGAAGTTCTGCAAGGTCGAGAGCCCGATACATATATTCAAAATGCTTCAGGTCCGGAACCAGTACAAGGTCAGGATCGATTTCCCTTATCCATCGTGCAGTTTCGGGGTCAATATGTATAAGGGGCTTATTCTCGTCGCCCGCTTCCAGCGCCAGCCGTATTACTTCCCGCATAAGCGCAGGGTCACGGGGCCCAATCGGCGGGTGTAACCGGGTCACGCCTGAGGCAGTGCACGCAAGAATTACACTTCCGTTCACGTACGCGTACCGGTAATGCATAAAATGGTTCCAGCAGACCATGCTCGTGAAAGTGTTGTCGCTGTGGGTTTGCGGGTAGAGCGCATAATGGCGCTCGAAAAAAGCCCGATCTGCGAGCGTGACCGGTTTGAAATCTTCCTGACCAAGCATTTTAAACAAGACTTTTTTGGCTTCAAATTTATTTTTACTGGTAAAAACCGTATACGGTAAATTACTTTTACTCTTCAAATAATATAATTTTCACTAAATAATCCTTGTCCTCCGGGATTTGCAGGAATGAGGCTCACCCTTATAAATCAGATTAAACTTCTATAGGCTAGATTAAAATACTATTTTTAAGCTAATGGAATTACGTGCCTTAAGAGTGAAATCAAGTGAACTCAGTTTCATCAAACCTGTTGATATCTTAATTTCTCAATTTAATAAAGGAATCGAAAAATGTCCGAGAATGAAATAAAACCTGGAAAAAATGGAATAGAACCCGCAAAGAACGGAATGAAACCTGTAGAGAATGAAATAAGATCCGTAAATCGCGGAATAAAACCCGATCTGAAAATCCGCACCGCCGGAAAAGAAGATATCCCCCTGATTCTTGAGTTCGTCAGAGGCATTGCTAAGTTCGAAAACCTTTCCCATCTGGTCACAGCCACGGAAGAAACTCTGGCTGAATCAATGTTCGGGAAAAGACCCTATGCCGAAGTTTTCTTTGCCGAACTGGAAGGGGTACCTGCCGGCTTTACGGTCTTTTTCCATAACTTCTCTACTTTTGTGGGAAAACCGGGGCTCTACATCGAAGATATTTTCGTAAAACCCGCGTTCCGGGGAAAAGGAATAGGGAAAGCAATGTTTCTCCACTGTATTAAGCTTGCAAAAGAAAGAAACTGCGGAAGAATGGAATGGGCAGTCCTTGACTGGAATCCTGCCAGGGAATTCTACGAACATCTTGGAGGAGGCCCTGTAGACGGGTGGCACATTTACAGGATGGGCGCGGATAAGTTCGAGAGCGCCCTTGAAAAATAAAAAGGTTTTTTTCTAACACCTGAACATAATCTGACTCTAAACTCGTATCTTTCTACAGTTGGGTTCAGGCAGGTTCAGGTAATATCTTATTGGCTTCAGGTGACATCTTCCTGCTGGACAAAAGAATGACGTTCCAGACGTTCAATCCTTTTTTCCAGATTTTCTATTTCCTGCAGAATTTCTTTTTCTGCAGTTTCTCCGCCCTTTTCAGCTCCGAATCCTTTTCCGCCGGTTTTCTCGGCAAATTTCTGGGCAAGTTGCATAAATTTGTCCAGTTTCATGACCGGGAAGGTCTCGAACCTGCATAGCCCTATGAAAGGAAGCACTGACGCAGCATACGTTTTTTCGTCGTCAGATTCATAAATCACAAATGTGCGGTAGCCCGTAAGGTCAGTCCATTCATCGATTACTTTTATGCCCTTCGGGTATTCGTAATTCGCATAGAATTCCGCAACTTTCCATGAGTCTTTCGGCTCCCAGGTTATTATATCCATCAGCAACATTTCCTGATACCCCCACGTTAAAAATGATCCTGATTCTTTCTTATTGAAACTTTATTGAACCTGAATCGGATTCAAAAATACATCTGGCAAAGTTAAGTATTGTTTCTCTTCAAACGGGCATATACTTTTAGGAACAAATATTCAGGAAAAAAGGTCCGGAAAATATTTTTTGTTTTTAGATTTTGTCTTTATGAGTTCCTTCTGAGATAAATCTCAGGTTGTCTCTGGTTAAAATAAGAAATTTCACGGGCTTCTTGCTTGAATTGAATTTCAAAAGAGGAAATCTGAAAATTACACGTTTTCTGGCTAAAAGCTTATGTCCTTAAAACCTCGACATAATTTTCTATATATACGTTTTTGGGTACTGATTTTATTGCAATATACAAAAGCATGGGAACGATTACCATGTCATCGAGATATCCGATTACAGGTATGAAGTCAGGTATCAAATCGATTGGTGATAATGCATAGGCTATGGCGATCCATAATAGTATTTTTGAAACTCTGGGAGTTCGAGAGTCTGCATATATAAGCTTGGATAGTTCTATGTACTTTTTTGCATTATTTTTTATTTCTTTTAGTTTCGACATATCTACCATAGATACAAAATTGATTGTTTATAAATAATTATCTGGATTATTAAGAGCATATATTTAATAATCTGTGAAAATAATATCCTCATTCGCTGATAATAGTTTGGTCTAACTGGCACTTTTTTTCTAAGGCAACTTTGCATTACATGCAGTAAAACGCCAAAAGTAATAAGCCTGTACCTTTATTCCTGTCAAAAAAGATAAACTTTAATAACGAATCTCTCAAAAAAAAGAAGTCTGGAAAAGACTCCCTCTATCTTTCAAGAATCTCTTCTCCTGCAAAAACCGTATCACAGGTCTTCTTCGGAATCCTCTTCGTTTTGAATGCATTTTAAGGCTTCAAGTTTCCTTTTCGCGTCTGCCATGTCGGGATAGAGGCGCAGGATTTCATTGAAAACCTTTATGGCATCGGTGTACCTTCCCATTTTTCCGAGGATAACTCCCCTGTAATTCATGGACTGGACATCGTGAGGTCTTATCCTGAGCAGCCTGTCAAAGGCTCTCAGGGCATCCTCATACTCTCCCATTTTCGCAAGGGAGATCCCGAGATATTTCAGGGATTGCTCGTGCCAGGGATTAAGGGCAAGGGCTTCGCCAAAGGCCCTGCAGGCAGTTTCATAGAGCTTCTGTTTGAAGCAGACAACCCCTACGTTATAGAGTGCCTTGATGTTTTCAGGGTCTCTTTCAAGCACAAGGTCAAAGGCTTTCAGGGCTTCCCTGTACATTTCAAGCGTGCAGAAGGCGATTCCCTTGTAGTTCAGGGCGTCAAGGTTCTCAGGGAAAATCTCGAGGATGCGGTCAAAATAGCCAAGGGACTCCCGGGCCCGGCCAATTTTGATAAGGGTCGTGGCCGCGTTATAAAGGGCTTCTTCATTCCTGGGATTGAAAAGTGCGGCTTTTTCAAAGGCTTTCAGAGCCGCGTCGGGGCTTTCCAGCTCCAGCAGGCAGAGCCCGAGGCAGTTCAGGCTTTCAGGATCTTCGGGTTCGGTTTCCAGCAGTATTCCAAAGGTTTCGGCAGCAGCTTCGTATTCCCCAAGGTTGAAAAGCGCAAATGCGGTGTGGTAGAGGGCTTCCCTGTGCCCCGGGTCGTGCTCCAGAATTATATCAAAAGCCTCAAGGGCTTTTTCATATTCCTGAAGCTCCATTCTGGCAATCCCGAGCCTGTAACAGGCTTCAAGAGAGTCCGGAAAATCAGGGGCAAACAGGAGCACCCTTTCAAGGTCTCGCGCAGTTTCCTCAAAGCGCTGGAGCTTGAGATTCGCCGCTGACCGGCTGTAGAGAGCGTTTACATTCTCAGGGTTCAGGGTCAGAGCAGAACTGAAAGCCTGGCAGGCTTCCTCGTACATCTTCAGTCCGAGAAGGGAAAGCCCCATTTGCTCCCAG
>CAZSVY010000006.1:0-2786 GCA_964610495.1 uncultured Methanosarcinales archaeon | reverse complement strand
TTCGGTTTTCGTCTCTTCAGCCACGAACTGGAGCCACTTGGCGGCTTTTTGCTCATTTTTCCATTCCTGGATTTTAGCGCGCCGCTGGTGCTCGTTTACATCTTTCAATGAAAGGTCTATGTGGCCGCGGGAAGGGTCCACGTTAAGAACCTTGCAGACTATCTTCTGCCCTTCCCTTACGTAGTCCCTGACGTACTTGACCCAGCCTGCTTTAATTTCGGAGATATGGATAAAACCTTCCCTTCCTCCGAACTCCTCAAGCTCGACATAGGCTCCGAAATCCGTCACATTCTTTACAGTACAGACAACGAACTCTCCGACTTCGGGCCAGTTATCGTTTCCCATTCGTACCACTTCTCAAATTTTGTTTCTTTTTACTTTTTACTCTAATCCGGTAAAGTGCTTTTACCAATCCGGTTATTCAAGCACTTCCAGGATGTGAGTAGTAATTGTCGATTTCCCACCGGTTGGTTCGGCAAGGGTCCTTCCACAGACAACGCAGGTGATTTTACGGCTGGCGCTTCCGAATATGATCTGTTCGTTTTCGCAGTCGTTGCACTTCACGCGAAGGAACCTGCTTTTTGGCCTCTGGATATAGTCTACCATTTTATCTTACTCCTTGAACTCGAACTTCTTTGCCCTGAAACAGGGTCTCTGGTGAGCTTTCTTACATACTGTGCAGCGGTATCTGAGCCAGATGCGTTTTGTGGGTTTGTCGCCACCGGGCACCTTGGAGAACTTTCCGCTGTTTCCTATGCCTTGCTGTCTCTTCTTCTGTCTTGCAATGTGAGTCATGGATGAAGCCTGCCCCTTCTTGACCCTTTCAACGACTACTTCATTATGGGTTTTACAGTAAGGGCAGTAAGTCCTGAACCTCTTTGGAATCTTCATTCTTTACACCTTTTTAATGATTATTGGTATTGCAGCTTGCCTTTTCCGGCTTTTGCGGAAAGGCACTATATTAAACATGGAATATACATGGAATATACGCATGGCGTCTAAGTATGGCGTTTTGATCCTGGGAAGATCTTATTTGGGAAGCCTTTGATTGGATAAACTTGAAATTTTCCAGACCTATTCCTGTCTCGATATCACGATTGGCGGTCTTCCATCGAGGACGAGGTCAGAGCATGCTAGCAAGGTTAAGCTACATAAATACAGCTATATCAGTTTTTGTATAGCTATTATCAGTTTTTATATAGTTACTATCAGTTTTTGCTCAAGCTTTTACTTAAAAAGCTTGCATGCTAACAAGGTTAAGCTACACAAATATAGCTACACATATAAATACTCATACTATTACCTGGTAGGCTCTCTTACCTTCATGCCTTAACTTAAAATCTTCAACACTTTGAAACTAGTTGCCTTCCTTTTTTTCCAGGCTAAAATAAGCTGTAAATCTCAGGAAATTAATTTTTTCCGGGAAATAAGTCTTTTCCGGAATTTTCCTGTCCGGCAATCAGTTTGGCTGCGTTTCGTTTTACCAGCCCTGTAGCATTAAGCTGCGGCAAAACAACGACTTCTTCGGCACTGACCGTATAATTCCGGCCGTCTGCACCTGTGAAGGTCGGCAGATCCTTCAGTATTCGAACAACAACGTATCCCTTATTTATATTGTTTTTGTCTGGTTCTGCTCCCATTTCCCAGCTGGCTGTAACAGCAGGAATTCCCATTCTTGCCTCCGTTTCCCCTCCGAAACCGGCTGAAGTCTGCCTTTCTCCCCCAATTTCGGGCCAGACTGCAACATTCCTGGAATCAGGGTACAGAATAGGACCTAAAAGCTCGGTTTTTGCGGCCTCAACTCCCTGCAGTACAAGGTCATAAAGCCTTTTTTCCGCAGGGAGCAGCTTTTCAATGTCCTTTGAAATAGGTTTGTCCGCATGAGACTGGATTGTTGCCCTGGTAATAACCTTTCCTATCCGTTTCATGAAGATAGTCTCAAGATCCGAAAGCGCTCTTTCGTGCTCGTCGTGAAGCATCTTGGATTCCGGAGAACGGGAATTGTTGACTTTTCCGATCTCCTCTTCAAGTTCCCGGATATATTTTTCAGCCTCCAGGTAAAAATCAGCCGGAATTGTCTTTATTGTCTGGTTCTTTTCCTTATACAGGACCTGGCTGATTTTTTCTATATCCATACTCCGCAACACCTCTACAAATTAGATACACTGCCGCATACTCCGGGACTTCCTGTATGCCTTCTTCTACTCTTAAATCCTTGCCCCTTAATTGTACCGAAAAAGGCTTTGAAACTGTTACCTTTACCGGCCTTTCGCCAAAGACAACGGCATCGTTAAGCGGATCAAAGTTCTCTAACTCAGATAAAGTAAGTTTCTTAACCAGCATCCCCGACCCGCCGTGCAGTGAGCCCGGCACCCGTATCAAACGTTTGATGTCCGCAGTCACGGGTTCGTCAACGCTGGCCCCGAATCTGTGCAGAAAATCCTCCACAGATTCTCTCATAAAATAAGCAGCAATATCTTTAAAGTTTCTGACATCAAAGTCGAGTCTTCCCTTCTCCAGAATATCCTTTAAACCATTTTCGCTATTTGTAAGACTGATCAGCTTTTTTATTGTAGTATAGCCTACTTTCTCGTACCTGCGAAGCTCGGGCAACATGTCTTTTTTATACCTTTTTTCACACTCGGTTCTCATATAATCCGTAAGGTAGAGAGCAATCCTTTTCCCCCAGCCTGAATCATATCCCACAAGCGTACACTTCACAGGCACATTTTTCATGCCCTTGAACGTCTTCGATCCTGTCCCGAATTCCCCATCCATAGCGACAT
>CAZSVY010000005.1:0-7549 GCA_964610495.1 uncultured Methanosarcinales archaeon | reverse complement strand
GGCGAGACACGGATAAATAGTTGCTCTAGGGCAGTATAGCATTGGTTGAAATACCATAGATGCCTACGAATTTATTCGTGGGAGCTGTCACAAGCCTGCATCACATTATCTTTCCCATTTTATGCTACATGATTCAAAAACCAGACGAAAAATCGAAATCAGAGAGTATATCAAAATTAAAAATTTAATAATTTAAAGTCCGGGCAAAACCGGACTGTCGATAAGAACGAAGAGTTTAGTTATATAAAGATCTTGGCTATATAGAGAATTGGTTATATAAGGAGCTTGTTTATATAAGGAGTTTGTTTATATAAAGAGCTGAGTTATATAATTTCTCTTTTCTGAGTTTACAGGGTAGATTGGATTTTTTTCTGAAGGGCTTTTATTTCCTGAAATTTCTCCATCTTTTCCTCGGAATCCGTATAGCCCGTATCTGTAAAGTTATCCAGAGCCACTTCCACTACTACTGAAGAGTTATTTAGAAGCCTTTCCTCAGCCTGGACGCGCAGGGTCTCAAGTGCCCACTGGCACTGTAAAACCGCGTCACTAAGCCCTTTCTTTACAGATAGCTTTCCTATTTCTTCTATGGAAAGCGCTGTTGAACTCAGGGCTTCGTCAAAATAACTTTCCGCCGCAAGCTTACCTACTTCCTCAAGCAAAAGCAGGCTGCTGACAGTTTCAAGTTCAAGGCTTTTTTCTGCAACCTTTTTCCCGATTTCTCCCAGGCCGGTTACTGCATTGAGCATAACTTCCTCCATACCTCGTCTGGCAGCAGAGGTTCCTATCTCTTTAAAGAGTAAACAAAAGGCAATTGTTTTTTCCTGATCCCACTGTTCTGAAGAGAAATTCCAGATCTCCAGAAGGGTTGTAGCAGCGACCTTTGAGCCGGCTTCAAGTGAATGTGCAGCCGCAGCCTCCCCAAGTTTTCCTATTGCTATAGAGGCCCTGCCCAGGGCGGACTCAAATCCCCTGTCTGCTGCCGTCCTTGCCAGTTTCCCGAGGGACAGGACAGAATTAATGGTGACTAGCTCCATATCTCTTTCTGCAGCTGCCTGTGCGGCGTTCTCAATCGACAGAATAACTCTCTCAGCGTCTGCCTCTTCATTTTCAGAAAGGAAATCTGCCGCAATTCCTGTAAGGGAATCCAGGGCCTGGAAAGCTCTGCTCTCATCTCCTTCGTCAACTGCAGATAAACTTACTTCAACTGCCTCTGCCTCATTTAATGTAATCATTCTTTTTGCCCCTCTTTATTGGTAGTACAATACATTAAGCTTCAAGTTTTCCCGGCAGATTTGTTAATTGTTGCCTGTACGTTTTATTCGCATACTGTCAATATCAGATTGTTGCGTAAGGTATAAGGCCTGCACAGGAAATAGAGTCTGGCTTACTCTATGAAGTTACGAGATTATTAGTGTTACTATTTTGTAACCGAGGCGATTAATTCAAAAAGAATATTACCCGTTTTTTGCTGAAAACGGGTTTTAGTCAAGTCGAGATCAAGTCTGCCAGTCAAAGGTTCTTTTTATCCGGATTTACCTTTTTCTTCGTAGGCAAGGGCATGTTCCAGAACTTTTTCAAATACTTCTTTATCCTCCAGTCCGACAATTCTTGCTCTGATTCTATCTGCGGTAACATTTCCATCCTGCTGCATGTAAACGTATTTTCCATTTTCAATGCCCATAATTACCGAAGAGTCCGGAATATAGCCGACCTCAAAATAGGTTGCAAGCTGGACATTCTGGTTTATATTTACGGACATAATCGTTGCTTTTTCTCCGTACTCGGCTGCCAGCTCGTCAAGGATGGGCTCCATGGACTGGCAGGCTCCGCACCATTCAGCTCCGAGTTTCAAAAAGACCGGACCTTCTTCAAGGGATGTGTTTATCTGCTCAAGTTCGGTCGTCTCGACAACAACTCCTTTTTCCCGGGTACTCGGGGACTTCACAGGGTATTTTTTATTAAATAAAGTCAATAGGTCATTGCCGTTAGCGCTCAAAGTTTCGGAATTATTGCTTGAAGAAAGCCTGTTTACCAGAGGCATATAATCTGTAGCTCCTGTCGTCCGGTTGATAAAGTACTGGGCATCTATTATGCCGTTTCCATCAGCGTCTGCTCCTGCATAATTATCCCAGAAATTACCTGTCGAGCTGCTGTTCCAGATATTGTTTCCTTCGTCTACGGCATTAAGCCTGTTAATAAATTCATTCTCATAGAGTGAATTGTTAGATGAACCGCTGAGATATACCCCAATGCCGTTAAGGTACACGTTGTTACTGGTCAAAAGATTGTACCCTGCCGTCTGGCCGCGAATTCCATATTCGTTTTTCAAAATGAGATTATAAGCAAGCTTATTCCCCTGAGACATCCGCAGGAAAACCCCTATTTCATTCGAGCCTGCGGTATTGTTAACAAGGGTATTGTTAATGGAATTACTCACCGAAATTCCCTGGTTATTTTTCACTACCAGATTATTTGACAGTACATTCTCCTTAGAGTTATCAAGCGTAATTCCCTTATTCCCAAAGCTTATAAGATTTCCTTTAAGGTAGTTGCCCTGAGAATTGTTGAGAACAATACCCAGATCATTCAGTACCAGCATATTGTTGCTTAGCGAGCAGTTCCGCACGCTTTCAAGGTAAAGTCCGACCTCCCCGGACATATCCGTTCCGGAGGGCCCTCCTACAATATGGAAACCATCTACTGTCACGTTGCCTGAGTTGATACTGAAGACCGCATTGTCAGGCACTGCACCTATAACATAGGTACGGTTAGTCTGGCTGCCTGAGAGAGCAGAATGTGAGAGAATTGTGAGTTCCTTATTTACTTTTATATTTTCCCTATATACTCCAGCGTTTACAAGAATTGTATCTCCGTTCTGTGCATTGTCGACAGCTTCCTGAATGGAACTATAGTTTCCTTCCCCACTGTTTACGGTAATAACCGCAGCTTCGGCCTGTGTTACTGCTGTCCCAAGCATAAAAAGGAAAATTATGAGAATAACCTGAACTGACTCCCCTTTCATGAACCAATAACCCCCTAATTAATAAAGTTATCCCGGCAAAAACAAATCCTGCTTTTATAATAACCTGTAAGGATAATAATTTGGAATAATAAAATGATTTTGAAATATATGTTCTGAAAAATGAACCTTAAATTCTAAGTTTTCTTAATATTCTCAGGAATAGCCAGAATTAGCACTGCTTTCAGTACTCTGCAGATACAGTCGCTTAATGCAGTCAATCAAAAATTCAAAAAATAATAAAAAGTCCCTTTACTTAACGGAGTTCCAGCTTTACAATATGTGGCTCATTATTCGTAGCTCGAGCTCTGCACACTAAATTATAATATATTGAATCGTCCCAGGGCGACAGATTCAGGAACCGGAGATAACTGATTTATGGCCTTTTCCATTATCCTACTTTACTACTTGTGAAAAAGATGGCGGCCTGGCTTCAAACTCTGTCAATAGCTGAAAATTTTTTTCCAGCCTGTACTGAAATTCTTTTCCGATCCGTAACTGGGCTTCCCGAAAGTAAAAATGTGCGAATTTGTTAAGATTGAGTACTTAATAAGATTAAGTTAAAATTATTAGGTTGATTTAGAATTATCAGGAGTATTTCCGTTTCTTCCTGCTGGGCGGTTCATCTGACAGTTTCTTTATTCGGGATTCTCAGTTTAAGAGCTTCCCCTGAAATCCAGGGCTTTCCTGGACCGAAAACAGATCGAAACTATTCGGAGCAACTGGCAATTCAGCCTTTTCGAAGCTTTCAATCCAGAGATTCGGCTTCGTGTATATATTCCGAGCCGTTGAGAGTGTCAAGGGCAAGTTTTGTCATAAGCATATGGCTTATTAAAAACCTTTCTTTAACTTCGAAAATCATAGTTCCCAGAGAATTGGCAGCTTTTATAATTATATTTTCGAAATCACTGAAATCCGTGTAAGAAGATTGGTTTTCCGTAAGGGCAGGAATATGCTGAAGGAAATCGGTTTCTTCTCCCTGTTGAACAAACAGGCTGAAAATACCCGGAAATTCTCCGGAGAAGATAATCGCCTCTTTTCCATGAGGTTGAGATAAGAGGACGCATGACTTTGGAGGGAGAAATCCTCCGTTTTCCGGAACCCGGATACTCTGCTGCCCGAAAGTTTCTTTTCCTATGGACCCTATAGCCAGAGCCGCAGCCAGAGCCTCTCTCTCCGTTTTCTGAAGCGAAGCGGAATTCGCAATTTCCCCAAGATATGAGACTGCGATCCTGACCGCTGACTCCATATTCTGTCCAACTGCCGCTTTCCCGATTGCACAGAGAGAGTAAAGGATGCTTAAACCGGTATCAGTCATTTTCTGCTCTCTTGCAATTTCAGCCATCTTTCCAAGCGAAAAAAGCGATAGAAATACCCCGATTTCCATTTTTTGAAAGACAGCCGCGCTACCTATATCTCTTATGCTGATAACGGCCTTTTTTGCATCGAGCTCGAGTTTCTTATTTATATATTCGGTTCCCCGTTCCGTAAGGAAATCTATGGATCGCAGTACACCAAGTTCATCATTATCCTTAACTGAAGTTAGCCCGAGGTCCGTTGCCCCAGTTTCGTTTAAAATAGACGTTCAGAACACCCCACTAAAAGTTCTTATACGGAAAAAGGCACCGTAAAGCCAGATAATTCTTCCTGCACTCCTTTCCCTATGAAGAAGGCAGATATCGCGATTCGATACTGAGCTGATTAACTTTGATTAACTTAATAAGAATACTCATTAACCTGAGCGGAAAAGTTCATAAACCCGTACCTGGAGATCTCTTCTTTCCCCTGGAAATCTTATTCAGCTTATCTTCCAGTCTCTCAATTTCCAATCTTTCAAAGTGCAGGAGAGCCACTTCGGCAACTATGGACGCGCTCATCAGACAGCGATCCTCGGCATTAAATTTAATCGTTTCAAGTGAATAGGCTGCCTGGAGCAAAGCCTTATCAAGCCCCTGCCTGTCTGCAGTCTTTCCTATATCCTGAATAGAGCGGACACTTATATCCGCAGTTTCTTTCAGGTTTTTTTCAATAGCCCCGGTTCCGATCTCCTGAAGCAATAGCTCGGCGTTTAAGGCCGCGTCCTCAAACTTCTGGCTTGCCGCAACCTTCCCGGTTTCCCCGAGAAGGGCTACTGTGCTGCTTGCGACATCCCCCAATCTCTGCCATGTAACGCTTTTTCCAATTTCCCCAAGAGCAAAAATAACTGCAATTGTTTCCTTTTTGGATCTTCTGGAAGCCGCGGTATTTCCCATCTCACCAAGGCAGGAAGCTGCGATCTTTGGGGAAATCTCCATTTTTTGTCCTGCTGCGGCCTTTCCGATTTCTCCAAATGCGAGTGCTATGCTCACAAGAGCATTCTCCATGTGCTGCCTGCAGGCTTCTCTGGCAACCGGGGAAAAAATCATGAGCGTCTTGATAACGACCGGCTCAAGCCTGGCAACAGCTGCCGCTTCTCCTATCTTTTTAATATATTCGATTAATCTTTTTGTGTCGCTTTCCTGTCCTTCTTTTGCATATTTCAATGCAAGCTCGGAGAGGTAATTAAGGACTTCTTTAATGTCGGTTTCATTCTTTTCATCAACCAGATTAAGTCCCAGTTCCAAAGCCTCGTTTTCGTCGAGCGGTAGAATCCTTCATGCCCCCAGGTTCTCTCTCAAGTAAGTATAGATATGTGAGGATATGAGCTTTATCATGAGAAAAAAGCACTATTAAGGAATTTTTCTTCTCTGAAGGAAAGGAAAAAACTGGAAAAATAAGCCTCATCCCGTCTTCTCTTATGTCTGTAATCTTTTCTCTTAAGCAGCTACCCCCTACATATTTTTACAAATCCTTTTTACTATCCGAATTTCAGGATGGAAGCATTGATTGTAAGAAATGCACCTGGCTTACTACCCTGTTTTCTTTTTGCCAGCAGTGATCAGGATTGGTTTATATCTCAGCGGCTTCAAACCTGTCACCGATAATCTTCATCCCAACGGAAAGGCCCTTTGTAATAATATCAACAGATGGAATTCCTGTAGCCAGGGCCTCCTTGCATAGTTGTGCAATGCCTGCGACGTTCTGATTTACTATGGAGTCGCGTAACCTGTCAAAGATTTCAGTGTTTGTCATCCCATTATCACATCTTTTTGTTTTTCAAGTCTGGCCGGTCAGGAATTTACTTCCACTTACAGGATAAAGGAATCTCGTTACCTTATTTATATATATAAATATTTCCATCAAATGCGGGGATAGTAGGGAATTAATTTAGGGGGATACGGGCAACGAAAGATTACTGGAAATATTTTTGGTCGAATTCGGTCGAGATCAGGCCAGAAAAAAATAGATACGAGAGTATAAAAATTTTTATTAGTAAAAAGGAAAAAGACTTCGATTAACGCCGTTTTCACCTGAAAAAAATAAGAAAAAAGATGAATGTCGCAATATTTAGCAAAAAGCCAAAAGCACTGGCTATAAGCCCTGCTTTAGCAATTGCATCTTCGGATTCTTTCAGCCTGGATCTGGCCAGAATGATCCCGAGAATGGAAAAAGGTACTGCAAAAGAGGTTGAGAACAGACTTCCTGCGCCGAACCAGAAAGAAAGGGAGATAAGTACACTTATTATTCCTGATGTAAAACTGAGAATCCCCTTGAATCCTGAAACACCGCTGATTTTATCTCCTCCTGCCCGAAACTTTGACAAAACATCGATTTGCCTTTCAGTTTTAACCCGGAGAGCGTGTCTTCCTCCTGCTCTATTTTAAAGTAAATACATTAATGGAGATTTCCGTCCTCATTAAGAATCTTTAAAAGCTCGATGATTGAGTATGAAGCCCGGGTAATTCCCATGCTGCGCTTATCAGTATCCGTGCCTGCTACATAGAGATTCCGAATAGGGGTTCGAATATCTGCGAATTTCCCGTTAATCGTGACTGCGGCTTTTTCCGGGACCATTATCTGTTCGTGCTGCATATCGATATGCTTTTCGAGATTTGGATGGGCACGGAAAATCGTTTCGTAGGCCCTTTTAAGTTCCTGTTCCTCACTATTATTTTCGTCGATCACGAAGGAGAAGCCTATAAGCTGTTTATCCTTGGGGGCAAGCGAAGGGTCATAGTTACTGATAGGCATTGCCCAGTAGGCGAAATCCCTGAACCAGATCTCTGAACCTGTATAATTGAATTCGGGAAGCTCTCTTTCCAGTCCAATCCAGATGGTCAGGCTTTTGCTGTGGACTATACCTTCCAGATTTGCTTTATATTCCTGAGGAAGATCTTTTATAAGCCTGGGAAGTTCAGTTGCGAAACCGGTGTAGACAACGAGATCAGAGGTATAAATTTCATCGGCTTCGACACCTGAAACCTTTCCATCCTGTACAAGAATGGATTTAACCTCACATTCCTTTTTGATTTCAACGGTTTCCGGAAGGGAGTAAAGGATGGCGTTGAGCAGGGCTTTTAAGCCTTTTCTGGGGTAGCCCTGAGAGTAATTTACATTATTTGTTGCAAGCCTTTCCAGAGAGGCAAAGGGGTGGGTGACCCTCGTCATCCT
>CAZSVY010000004.1:0-7931 GCA_964610495.1 uncultured Methanosarcinales archaeon | reverse complement strand
GGATACCGTGAAAAGGTTAAACTCGCTACAAAACTTCCATCCTGGACAATAAAAAACACCGACGATATGGACAGGATCCTGAATGCCCAGCTAAAGAGGCTCAGGACGGACCATATCGATTATTACCTTGTGCACGGGCTTGTGGGGGCTTTATGGGACAAAATGGAAAAGCTTGATGTCCTGAGTTTCCTTGAGCGTGCAAAGGCTGACGGGCGAATTATAAATGCAGGTTTCTCCTTCCACGGATCGGTTGACGATTTCAAGCGAATTGTGGACGCATATCCCTGGGCTTTCTGCCAGTTCCAGTATAATTTCCTGGATGAAAAGAACCAGGCAGGCACAGAAGGGCTTGAGTATGCCACTTCAAAGGGACTGGGCATTATTATTATGGAACCCCTGCGCGGAGGCAAGCTGACAAACCCCGTGCTCCCTGAAGTGCAGGAGATCTGGAATGAGGCTCCCGTGAAACGCACACCCGCAGAATGGGCCCTTCGCTGGATCTGGAACCATCCAGAATTCACGGTTGTGCTTTCAGGTATGAACGAGGAGTCCCATATCGAAGAGAACCTGAGAACCGCAGCTGAAGCCTATCCGAACTCCCTGAATGAAGCCGAACTTCAGCTTGTAAAGCGAGTGGAGCAAAAATACAGGGAGCTTATGAAAGCAGGCTGCACAGGCTGCAGATACTGTTTACCCTGCCCTTCGGGTGTGGACATTCCAGGATGCTTTGAAATCTACGATAATTTCTACCTGTCAGGCAATGAAAAAGAAGCAAAGCTTATGTATGCAGCAAAGCCAGGTGGGATAATAAGGGGTGATGTGCCAGGGTATGCCTCCCAGTGCGTGCAGTGCGGACAGTGCCTTGAAAAATGCCCCCAGCATCTGGACATCCCATCCCTGCTTGAAGCCGTGGCGGAAAAGTTTGAGGGAAAAGACCACAGGGGATGGAAACTGATGGCGAAAAAGGTGTTCGGGAAGGAATAAAAGACGCTTGGAAAAACATAAAGGCTTTTTGGAAGGGATAAAAGATGCCTGGAAAAGTATAAAGGTTTTTTGGAAAGAAAAGGGTCAGACGACAAAGCGCTGATCCTTTTAGCCTGTTAATGCATCAACCCTGATATACAACTGCCTAACTTTTCATTAATTTTTATTACTTTTTATTACTTTTTCATTCAGCATTCTTTCCCTATCGAAAAAGCTTTTCCAAGATTGCATCCGATGCTGTAGTAACTTCGGTCTCCTGTGCCGTATATAATTGGCCTGATTTTCTCAATGTCGGGATTTTTATTTTCGTCAAGTACGGATTCATCGGCTTTGATATCCACTATTTCTCCTACAAAGAGGGTGTGAAGCCCTACTTCAAGCGTGTGAAGGAGTTTGCATTCAAGGACAACCGGAAATTCTCCTACGTAGGGGGCAGGCACAAGCTCGCTCCTTACCGGGGTAAGGCAGGCTGCCTCAAACTTATTTTCATCCCTGCCGCTTGCGATGCCGAGGTAATCGGCTTCTTTTACATAGTCTTCTGAAGGGATATTTACGGTAAATGCCTTATTTTCTATAATACCGGCATAGCTGTAAGTTGCTTTTCTTAAGGATATGCTGATACATGGAGGGTTCGAACAGCAGATTCCTCCCCAGGCTACAGTCATGACATTGGGCTTTCCGTTCATGTCATAGGTGCCTACAACCCAGGTTGGCGTCGGAAATGCAAGTGGTTTTGCTCCTATTGATTGCTTCATGCTTTTAGTTTTCTCTTCGATAATACAAAAAGGTTTTTTCGAGCTGGACTCACAGGTATCCTATCTACTACTCTTCCTGGTCATTTTTCCGATATCTTTTACTATTGATAGGAGGCAAAAGTGACAGAGAGTCTATTTAAACTGTTTATTTAGCGGTTATTATATATATTATTGAGAATAAAACAGAGGTACGTATATGAAAAACGCGCTATTCAAATTCAAAACTAACTGGTAATATTTTTTCCTGCTCAGGATTGGTGAACATTCATTATCCAATGAGCATCTCTTCTTAAGCAGGAGTAAAACGGGTGAGATAAGAACCGGGTAAATACAAATTTAAAGTTGCTGTAATTGTCATTTGAAGTACACTTAACTGCTGTAATACTATGTACAGTTACAGAGGACTCTCAAAAAAGACTTAAGATTAAGGTTGAATAAGTCAGCAGAATAAGGGGTTAACAGAATAAGGGGGTATAGAAATAAAAGATATAAAAGATATAAGAAAAAATATAAAAGATATAAGAATAAAGAAAGTACATGTACTGGGTGGTCTGTTAACAGGA
Organism: uncultured Methanosarcinales archaeon; assembly: GCA_964610495.1. Lineage (GTDB taxonomy): Archaea > Halobacteriota > Methanosarcinia > Methanosarcinales > Methanosarcinaceae > Methanosarcina. Next base: position 5,629 of record CAZSVY010000004.1, on the reverse strand, counting down.
ACACTCGCCGGAGTTGTTGCGGGCTTGATTGCTGGACTTGTCGTGATGTATACTTACGATAGATATATCCATGAGAAAGAAGTACACAAAAAAGTCATATCCGCTTCTAAGAGGACCCTTAGACCACATAAATGCCTCGTAATACAATAAAGGACATAAATTTAAAGGAAATGTACTGAGTTAAACGTGCTGTCAAATTAAAACTAACTTTTAATTTTTTTTCCTGCTCAGGATTGGTAAGCATTTATATTCCAGTGAGTATCGATCCTTCAGCCAGGACATACAGTCACAACTAATGCTTTTAATGCCTGTAAAATTAAAGTTGGGTCCGTATATGTTGTTGGGGGTACAAAACTGACAAAGAAGCATATACTTGGTGGTCTGATAACGGGAACATTTGCCGGAATAACTGCGGGTTTGGTTGCTGGAATTACGATGAGGTTCACTTACGACAAACTTATTCATGAGAAACAAATGCACAAAAAATTTAAATCCGTTCCCGGGAAAGTATTTAAACGCGGCCCGGTTCCTGCTACAGTAAAGGCTGTTTATCCGGATCAGCAAACTTTATCTCATAACCTGAAATCTCCGATCTGGATTGAATTCGATGCGCCTATGGACAGCTCTACTGTCACGAGAGATACGGTTATAGTCAAAAGTTCGGTGTCTGATGAGCCTGTGGACGGCTTCCTTGATGCGGGCAGCAGGATTCTGATGTTCCGTCCATACGGGAAGTATCCTGTGGAAAATGACGGAGCCAGAGTTTCTATTACTTTAATAGGGACCGATACTGGATCGGGAGCTATTACCGATACGAAAGGTATTCCTCTTGATGGAGATCAGGATGGAAAAGCCGGGGGAGATTTCGAATACAGGTTCAGTATTATGAAGTGACAAAACTTCCTCTGAAAAACCCTTTTAATTCTTCTTTCTAATTCTTTTTAGTTCTTTTTAATTATTCTTTAGTTCTTTTTAATTATTCTTTAGTTCTTTTTTAATTATTCTTTTTATTTCTTCTTTTTTTATTTCTTCTCTTTAGTTTTTCTTTTTAATTCTTCTTTAGTTCTTCTTTTTTATTCCGAACTTTTTCCACTGGATTTCGAAAAAAGATATCTACTTTTTGCACCTGGTTTCAATCTGCTATCATGCAGAACAGGACTGTAATTTTCAAATCAAAGAGATAATGCTTCTTACTTGCCTCACAGTTTTCCCCTCGAAACTCCATGCTAATTTTCAACCAGAGTCTTACTTTAATTTTCCGTGTATACCTGCATTTCCTGCCTGTTTAAAAATCAATTTAAATATACAAATAGCCTTAAATCAGTCTTAAATTATTTAATATCTTATATAGTTGCCGTTATATATTATGCGCGATATAGGGTAGATACAGGAGTATTAAATTCATTACTCCCCTTTCCGGACGAAATTGTAAAATAAAGGGGCTGTCCGGCGAGGGAAAAATCGAGGGGGTGCAAGATTGCTAAATATGGGCAAATACGGTAAGCTAGTACTGAGTGCGTATGTAATGAAGAAAATGAAGTCAGGTGGAGCTCCAGGGAGTAAGGGAATATTGCGTAAATATGCTAAGCTGGCTCTTGGAGCGTATCTCCTTAGTAAACTCAAGTCAGAGAAGCCTGAAAAAGAAATAGAAGTCGAAATGGAACCTGAAGAAGAAATCATACCGAGTGAACCAGTTGAGGTTGAAGAGGGTGAGGGGTCTTTAATGAGAATCGGTAAAATAGCTATTGGTGTGCTTGCTGGCGCTACAATCATATATGCTCTTAAGAAACAAGCTGCTAAAAAGAGCGGGTACAGGATCGAAGTGGAATGAGCTTGGAGGAGGGTATAACCTGTACAAAATGAATAAATGGTGTAAACTCCTGCTGAGCGCGTTTGCAGGAGCTGCCATTATATATGCCGCTAAAAAACGAATATGCTATGACAGGTTCCTTCCAGAAGCTTTAAAATCCTTTTCCAGTCCTTTCAAGCGTGGACAGGCTCCGCCGAGGGTGAAATCCATCTATCCTGACAGGCAGACCTTTGCTTTCAGGCACGATTCCCCTATCTGGATCGAATTCGATATGCCTATGAACAACGCAACCATTACGAAAGAAACCTTAATAGTCAGAAGTTCTGCATCGAAAGAGCCTGTGGATGGATTACTTGACACAGGGTCCAGAATGATGATGTTCCGTCCTTATAACGAGTATCCCACGGATGAATCAGGCGCTGAAATAACAGTTACTTTACTCGGAAGCGAAACCGGGTCCGGATTCATAATGGACGAGCGCGGTATTCCTCTGGATGGGGATGGAGACGGAAAGCCCGGAGGAGATTTTGAATATACTTACAGGATTATAAAATGAAATCGAGATATAAAATAAAAATGCCCTGCCTTTCGAAAAAAGCTTATTTCTAACCTCTTCCCACTTTGATCTATTTTTCCTTTTTTATTAGTATTATTTATTAGTATTATTTAGCTGAATCCTGCTTTATTAGTCATATTTAGTTGACCCCGATTTCATTCTGTTTCCTGTTGATTCGTTATATTTCTAAATTTTACTTTTTACTTCACTTATTTATTTTTATTTCCTTTATTTATTCTTTTATTTTTTTCTTTTATTTTATTTCATTCTATTTTATTTATTGTATTTTCAGTCTCCCTGTTTCTCCTTCTCGCCGTATCCCCCGCCGCCTGGAGTTTCGATCACAAAAAGGTCGCCGGACTTCAGCTCAATTTCGGCCTGGCCTCCAATTTCGAGAATACTGCCATCCCTGCGGATAAGCGCGTTTCTTCCGCACTTTCCAGGCATTCCACCTTTGAGCCCGAAAGGCGGGAACTTCCTATGGCTTGAGAGAATGGCAGCATTCATATCTTTCAGGAACCTGAGCTTGCGGACAACCCCGTTTCCACCTCTGAATTTACCGTCTCCGCCGCTTCCGTCCCGGATGGAAAATTCCTCAAGCAAAACCGGAAACCTTGTTTCAAGAATTTCGGGGTCGGTAATCCTCGAGTTGGTCATGTGCGTGTGAACGGCATCCGTTCCTGTAAATCCGGGGCCTGCGCCTGCCCCTCCGCAAATGGTCTCATAATACTGGAAATTGGCATTTCCGAAGGTGAAATTGTTCATTGTACCCTGGGAAGCCGCAAGCGTGCCAAGGGCTCCGAAAAGGGCATCAACAATATATTGCGAGGTTTCAACATTGCCTGCAACAACCGCAGCAGGCGGCTCTGGCCTTAGCAGGGAGCCCTCAGGGATAATAATCTCAAGCGGCCTCAGGCAGCCTGCATTCAGGGGAATGTCGCTTTTTACAAGCGTCCTGAAAGCATAGAGCACAGCAGCGATACAAACCGAGGCGGGAGCATTGAAATTATTCGGGAGCTGGGGAGAGGTACCTGTAAAATCGATTCTGGCGCCCCGGTTTTTGCGATCAATTGTAACTTTCACCCTGATTGCGTTCCCATCATCGAGTGAATAGGTGAATTCCCCATTTGCAAGCCTGTCAATAACCCTTCTGACCGCTTCCTCGGCATTATCCTGCACATGGCCCATATAAGCTTCAACTGTTTCAAGGGAAAATTCTTCGACCATTCTGCGCAGTTCGAAAAGCCCCTTTTCATTTGCTGCGACCTGTGCACGGATATCAGCAATATTCTGGTCAGGGTTTCTTGCAGGATAATTTCCCGAGCCCAGCCATGTCTTTAACTCTTCTTCACAGAAGCGGCCCTGTTTGACGATTTTCATGCCCTCGCTCAGCACCCCTTCTTCCGCAATGGTCCTGCTGCCCGGAGGCATGGAGCCGGGACTGATCCCCCCTACATCGGCATGATGGCCTCTGGAAGCCAGGTAGAACAGGATTTCCCCTGAACTTCCAAACATCGGGGTAACAACCGTGATATCAGGCAGATGGGTTCCCCCGTGGTACGGAGAGTTGATCAAATATACGTCTCCTGCATGCATCTCCTTTAACTGCGTCCTGATAAGGGATTTCACGCATTCTCCCATCGAGCCCAGGTGTACAGGGATATGAGGGGCATTTGCTATCAGGTTCCCCTGCCCGTCGAAAAGGGCACAGGAGAAATCCAGCCTCTCCTTTATGTTCACCGAGTGGGCCGTATTCTGCAGGGTGAATCCCATCTGCTCGGCAACTGACGTGAACCTGTTATTGAAAATTTCGATCATTACAGGATCAACATCAGTCCCTATAGCTGTACGGACCGCGAGCGAAATCTTCCGTTTGAGGAAAAGGTGGTTGCGTTCAGTAATCGCTCCTTCCCAGCCGGGTTCGAGAATAATGGTCGTGTTTTTCTCGATAAGCATTGCAGGCCCGCTTATGCAGGTTCCGGGCTTGAGCTCATCCCTCTGGAAAACCGGGGTCTCATGAAACTTCCCATTGCTGTACATCCGGACAGCTGCGACAGGAGAGAAAACAGGATACCCTTCAGTTTTCAGCACAGGATCCAGAACTCTTTCATTAACTCCGATAGTCTCCACGGAAACTGCTTCGATAATCATGGCTTTGCCTTCCATTACAAACCCGAAGCGCTTCCTGTGGGCTTCCTCAAAGCCCTTCCTGAGTACGTCATTCTCCGCAAAGTCGATAACCAGCTGCGTATCCGAGCCTGCATAACGCATATGAGCCTTATAGAGCGCAGTAATGCGGTCTTCCTGCACTCCCTGTTCGCGCATGAGCCGACGGCCATTCTTCTCAAGCCTGGAAAATACCGTTTTTAAATCTTCTATCAAAGTATCTGAAAGTTCTCGGCCTATATAGTGCTCTTTTATCAGCCTCTGGTCTGCAAGTCCCATGCCGTATGCCGAGAGTACTCCTGCATACGGATGAATGAAAATGCTTTTAATCCCGAGACTGTCTGCAACCCTGCAGGCGTGCTGGGCGGCAGCTCCTCCGAAGCAGCAGAGTGTGTATTCCTTTATATTGTATCCCCTCTGGACCGAGATTTTCTTTATGGCATTGGCCATATTCTCAACCGCGACCGAAAGGAAACCCTCGGCTACTTGCTCAGGCGTCCGGACACTGCCTTCGCTTTTGCCTTCGCCTGAAACCTTTTCTGCAAGTTCTGTGAATTTCCTGTCCACAAGCCCGGAGTCAAGCGGCTGGTCGGCCTTGGGCCCAAAAATTTCCGGAAAAAACGCAGGCTGCAGCTTTCCAAGCATGACATTGCAGTCGGTAACCGTAAGCGGCCCACCTTTCCTATAACAGGCCGGCCCTGGATCCGAACCTGCAGAATCCGGTCCCACCCTGAACCTGCCTCCCTCGTAGTGAAGTATGGAGCCTCCGCCTGCTGCAACCGTATGGATACGCATCATGGGAGAACGCAGGCGCACACCTGCAATCTCGGTTTCAAGACTGCGCTCGTATTCCCCGCTGTACTGGGCTACATCCGTAGATGTGCCTCCCATATCGAAAGTAATGATTTTTCTTGCCCCTGCCATTTCCGAAGTTGCAACTGCCCCAACGATTCCCCCGGCAGGCCCGGACAGGATACAATCCTTTCCCTGAAAAGTTTCGGCATCCGTAAGCCCTCCGCTGGACTGCATGAACATGAGCCTGGGGCTTTTTTCTGATTCCGTCTCTTTCCCTCCCCAGTTAGCTTTTTCAGTCCCAT
>CAZSVY010000003.1:0-7768 GCA_964610495.1 uncultured Methanosarcinales archaeon | reverse complement strand
ATGGTAAGTTTCTTCGGGGGGATCGTAGGGACTGCAATCGGTGGTCTGGGGGCTTATGCTCTTGAAAGTGCTCTTAAACTCCCTCCGGTTTTTCCCCTAGCATTGATCGAAATCGGGATTGCGATTTCTGTCCTTGTGGGGATAACTGCTGGCTTATATCCCGCAAGAAAGGCTGCGCGCATGAATCCTGTGGATGCTTTGAGATATGAATAAGGGTCGGTCTGTCCATTGAATAGGGCTATTCTCCAGGCAGAATAGCCCACTTTCTCTTTAAACTCTTTCTTCTTGATCCACATGGTTAGGTACTGGTTGACTGAAGATAATCTCTGAGTAATTTCTTAACGGTTAATTTGTGAATTCCTTAATGAATATAATTCTTTAATGAATATGTATGAATGCTTAAGGACAAATTGACAGGATACTATTATATCTGTCAGTGCGCTGACAGGTGTTTATAAGATAAACCAGTCAAATGCAGGGATTACTCAATTTTTGCCTAACAACAGGAAGTTATCCCTAGACAGCTTTCGGAAGACTACCTGTTCCCTGGCATTCATCTCAATCCTCTGGAGGGTCCGAACTTATCACGGTATAAAAGATATACTGAGCCTGAACGGAGGAAAACAAAAGTATGTGCGGCATGGAAAAAGTGATATTTCCCATTTCGAGAAACAACAGTTATCTCTCTGCGGTTCTTAGCGTACTGAAAAACCGTTTTGCTGCCTATACTTAAAGCATAAAAACCAGAATAGGCTATATTGTATGGATAACTAAGATACGTATGAATTGATTCAAGCATTTGAAAAACAGAGGAGTAGGCATGGAAACGAAGATATCCATTGAAGACGTTTCTGCTCCTGGAGATTCGATATTGGAGACAGGAACTGAAAATCCCAGACCTGAGGAAGATTTGCCTTTGGGAGAAGACCGCGTTACTTCAAATGAAGAGCCGTTTAAGTGTGATCTGCGTCGTTCAAGATCTTTGCAGAGTGGCGAAACATATGGGGCAGCAGCTCCCGTTATTGAAGTTATTGATGTCAAAAAGAGTTATATTCTTGGAAACCTGGAAGTTCCGATCCTTCATGATATTAATCTGAAAGTGCGGGAGGGAGAATTCCTGGCCATCATGGGGCCTTCTGGCTCGGGGAAGAGCACACTTATGAATCTTATAGGTTTTCTTGATAGGCCTACGGAAGGAAGAATCATAATTAAAGGTCTTGATATCAATAAACTATCGGACAAGGAAGTTGCCAGGCTCAGAGGGTTAGAAATCGGTTTTATTTTTCAGACATTCAACCTGATCTCCAGGCTCACAGCTCTTGAAAATGTCGAGCTCCCTACGTATGCTAATTCAAGGAGCGGGATCGATACTCATGAAAGAGCAAAGGAGTTACTTAAAAACGTGGGGTTGGGAGACCGAATGCACCACAAGCCGGGCGAGCTTTCAGGCGGGCAATCGCAGAGAGTTGCTATCGCCAGAGCTCTGATCAACGACCCTGCAATACTTCTTGCAGATGAGCCCACTGGAAATCTGGACTCAAAGACAGGCTGTGAAATTCTAAATATGTTTAGAAAACTCAACGAAGATGGCAGAACCATTGTAATGATTACCCACGATCCGGAAATTGCAGGGTATGCAGACAGGATAGTGCTCGTAAAGGATGGGATAGTTCAGAATAATACGGAATAATGCCTGGTGTTTAGATTTCGAAACTCAAGCTAATCGGGGTGAAATTAGAATGACAAAAATAAAAAATTCACTTGTCCCTCTTGTATTATCTTTGCTTTTGGTTTCCTCTCTTTTTGCAGCTCCTGCCTCTGCAGCTGTTGGGGGGGCTAACCTGAAGGTTACAATAGTCGAAACAAATCCCTATCCTGCAAAAATAGGAGAATATCTGAATCTGACCGTTCAGGTAGAAAATGTCGGAGGGGATAAAGCTGACAATGTTGACATTGAAATTGTACCTCAATATCCCTTCTCTCTTGATTCCGAGGCAAATGCTCTGAAAAATGTCGGAGTCCTGAATCCTGACAGCACTGCTACAAAGGAATTTTACCTTTTCGTAGACAAAAATGCGCAGAAAGGGGTACGTTCCATTGATATTCGGACAAAAACAGGTAAAGACAGTCCATGGAGTGAAAAAAGCTTTGACATACGAATAGGCACTGAAACATTTGACAGCAAAGGTACAGTTGAGCTTAAGGAAGTTGCTTCGGATCCCAAGGCCTTCATGCCTGGGGATAGGGGTACCATTACTGTAATTCTTACGAACACCGCATCTACTCCGACTGTAACTATTGATGGGAGTGATTTTGATACCAATGCCCGAATCCAGGCTGCAGTTTTGAGACCTTTATCTGACGGGATAGTTGTGCTTGACGCCCCTTACGAAGATATGGGCCTTCTGGGGCCTGGAGACAGCATCACGTTGACTTTCAATGTTAAGGTTGCAGAGGATGCTACAGAAGGAACTCATAACCTTGAGCTTGCAATAGAGGGAAACTCCTTCGATTACAACAGCAGAAAGAATATTCCTCTCAAAGTCGATTCTTCAAATGTCAAGGTAATTCCTTCAAAAGAGCTCCAGATAGTAAATGGTGAGTCTACCCTTGAGTTCGATGTGGCAAATACCCACCCTAACGAGTTTAACTCGGTAAGCATAAAACCTGAGGCTGAAGGCGTGAGATTTTACCCTGAGGAATATTTCATAGGGCCAATGAATCCGGATGAGCTTTTTACTATCGAATTTAATGCAGTAACAGACAACTTATCAGATGCCAGAAGGGAGACCTCCGAGCCTATAAACCTGACACTTTCAGCAAGTTACGGCAATGGAATAAATAAGCATGAAAACATAGTAAGCAACCTGTATATCCACTCCATTGAGGAAACCCAGGGAGGCAGTTCAAGCCTGGTTATTCCAGGCTTAATACTCGCCGTCATTGCCGTTGCAGGTATGCTAATTTACAGAAAAAAGAAACAGAACAGAAAATGAATGTTTCGGGGACAAAAGCTCCTGAAATATTGACTTTCAAAAGTTTTAAAGGCAGCGCAGCCTGGGCAGGTCTCTTGAAAGCATAGGGACAGTCTCAGACTGCGCTACCTTTACGATCATATCCGTATAGGATGTGCAAAGAGGTTACCAATTTTAGTTTTAGCCAATCTCCTTTCAAATTATCTCTTTCTAATCCATCGGAAGAGTAAAGATAAATGTGCTGCCTTTTTCGACCTCGGATTCTACCCAGACCCTTCCTGCGTGAAGATCTATGAAGTTTTTAGCAATATATAGTCCAAGTCCAGCTCCACCGTATCCCCTGGCTGTAGAAGAATCGGCCTGAATAAAAGGCATAAATATTCTTTCATGATCCTCTTTTGACAACCCTATTCCGCTATCCGAAACCTTAACTTCGAGCATTCCTTCCTTTTTGTGGGCGCTTACAGTAACCCTTCCCTTTTCAGGAGTGAATTTTATAGCGTTATTCATTAGATTGTACAGGATCTGTCTCAGTTTTGTCCTGTCAGCCCGAACATTCTCAAGGGAGGCATCAACCTTTACTTCTACACTGATTTTTTTATTTGAAGCAAGTGAGAGAAGACTCATTCTTACCTCTCCTATAAGGCTGGCAATATCTACATCTTCATAGTTAAGCCTCCTTTCGCCGGCTTCAAGCCTTGAGATGTCAAGCAGATTATTGATAATTTCCAGAAGGTTCTTCCCGCTTATGAGAATATTACTCACATACTTTGATTGCCTCGTGTTCAGGGATCCGAAAGCTCCTTCCAGCAACAAATCGGAGAAACCTATAACCGAGTTAAGGGGAGTCCGAAGTTCATGGCTCATATTCATTATTAACCCGTTTTTGGTGCTGTTTGCGGCTTCTATATCCTTTTCCGCTTTAAGAAAAATATTTTCCAGCTCGATTTTCCCTTCCAGATTTCTCAAACGCTTCCATTTTCCCTTTCTTTTGGCAAAAACATCGCTTTCCTCCATCAGTTCAAGCAGTAATCTACCTGGAAGTTCTTCAAGAGGAAGGGTACAGAGAAATGTAAGGCTTTTGTTATTTTCGAAAACCACCGTTTCAACGGCCTTTCCGCATGTCTCAAGATAGGGCTTAAGGAAATCTCCAGCGTTTTTAAAATCAAAGTTTGTTCTGAACCCTGAAAATCCTCCAGAAAGGGCTTTTTTATATCCATTTTCTGCGAGTTCTTTTACTGCTGACGCAAGAAAGGTAAGATTTTCCGGGAATGGATTAGCCTGCAGAATTTCCAATTGAGAAGAAGCGAGAGAGTGTTCGATATCCACTCCTGCCTTCTTAAGTTCACTTTTTGCCCCATCAACGGCCAGTTTATCCGGGGAAATCCATAAGCAATATTCTCCCCCTTCAATTCCTTCCTTAAAATAGGTAACAAGTAGTTCTGTCAATTCTTCGGCATCCTCATATACAGCAGAGATCTGGGGACTCTGCGGAGCGTTTGAAAAAAGTCCGGGGTCTTCAACAATATTTTTTCTCAAAATCTTTCCCCCTCCATATTCTAAGTGCGTTCCAATATTATGCAGGGCTTGAATGGGGTATGAGACAGAATCTAAAGAGGTATAAACTTTAACGTTCAGCAATTCAGGCGAATTAAGTATTTTAAATCGTTTAAAGAATTCAGGACAATATAATTCTCTTTCTCAACTTATAACACTTTATACATACGCTTCATTTTTTCTATGTATATTACTAGCATATATAAGAAATATCCTGGTTTATGCTGTTCTTTTAAAGGTAACTTATTATATATTTTGTAATTAATATTTACTGGGGTTTTCTTGGGAAAAGTGCGAAAAACATCTCAATTTTACATTATCAACAAACCTACCCTGTACTGTACTCTCGTATCTGTAAATTAAGCTCTGCTTACATGAAGTCTCAGGCAGAGTTACGGCGTCAGGGGTAGAGACTGGAGAATTTTATGCTAAATGTAAGGCAAGCTATCAAAAATCTCTCCTGGGAGTATAGGAAGCGCAAAGCTACACTCGGCCCGGACAACGCTTGGGATTATCATAGGAATTGATGCAATGGTTGCAAATGTCTCTCCTGGGGAGAGCTTTAAAGTTTTTTTTGAAGAGGACATCAATGCCCAGGGTTCTAATTTTATCATTATATACAGCCAGGAGCCTAATATTTTTTACACTAACGAGCTGGAAATCATAAAACAAACCACCGGAATCAGTGGAATTTCTCCTGTGAAACAACAGTCGGGTGAAGGAACTTATTTCTCGGAAACCAAAAACATTGAAATCGCAGGGGTGACTGCAGACTACCAGGATACTGCCAATATCATCATGGAAGAAGGCATTTCATAAGCGATCAGGATACCTTTTCTGCGGCAATAGGGTCTAAAGTAGCTGACGAAAAATTCGGCAGGAATATTTCAACCCGCAGCACTGTTAATATAACTTTCCGCCCTGAGGGAAAAAGGTCAGTAACCAGGAGCTTCAAGGTAAAAGGTATTATTAAAGCCCTGATGTCGCAGTTGTCGGAGGCGGGAGTATTGATCGAGACGTATCGATTTTTACTCCGGTTTCCACAATTAACCAGTTACTCGAACAGGATAATTACGAGTATTTTTTCGCCATGTCTGGCAGCCCGGATAATGTAGAACAGGTCTTGGATAAGGTGGGTAAGCGGCTTGCCCGAAATTTCGGGGTTTCCTCAAGAGACTTTGATGATGAGGATGCAAAACCATACAGGATTCTTAACCAGGCGGACATCCTTGAGCAGACAAACCGGCTAGCTGATACCTTGAGGAATTTTTTTGTCGCTGTCGCCCTGATCTCCCTGCTAGTTGGCTCAATAGGGATAATGAATATTATGCTTGTTACGGTTACGGAACGCACACGGGAAATCGGGATCATGAAGGCGCCTGGATTTTCAAGCAGGATATCCTCATGCTCTTTATTATCGAGTCTATTATTATCAGTCTTTTTTGAGGGCTTCTGGGGCAAGGGGTTGGAATCGGAGGGACTTATATCGTTACAATGGCCCTGGAGCTTCCTTTCCTGTATCCTTATTATATCTTTGAGATAGGAGTCCTCGTTGCAGTCACTGTGGGAGTTGCTGCAGGGGTTTATCCCGCAAGCAAAGCGGTAAAATTGGCTCCTGTAGATGCTTTAAGGTACAAATAAAAGAAGATCTCTTCTCCCAGACTTATTTTTCCCTTTTAAAATTTTCGTGTGATTTCCAATCTGGTTAAGTATTCTCCGATCTGGTTGCGTCACTTTCTTATCTTCGGATTTACACAGAGCATTTATTCCCTGAATATTATATCCTAATTTACATATTGATAAAAACCGGAATACTAATTACGTATCTGGAAAATTACTCTGAAGATACACTTTTTGGTGTAGTTTTTTCCGGCAGACTTCGCTATATATTTAAACTTAAATCAAAATGACCTGCGCAGCTTTGAGGAGGACTAAAATATGGAGACTGGAGAGAAAAAGGCCATTGGAGCCAGGAATTTTCTTTATCCCATGCCCGCTACCCTTGTAGGGGCTCATGTAAGCGGAAAGCCAAATTATCTGACAGTCGCTTTTTGCGGAATCGTGCAGGCAAGCCCTCCCATGATCGCGGTGACCCTGGGGAAAATGCACTATACAAATGAAGGAATAAGGGAAAACCAGTGTTTCAGTGTAAATATTCCCTCCCGGCATATGGTGGAAGTTACGGACTACTGCGGTATAGTCTCAGGAAAAAGAGCCGATAAATCGGAAGTTTTCGAAACTTTCTACGGAAAACTTGAAAAGGCCCCAATGATCCGGGAATGCCCGGTGAATCTTGAGTGCAGGCTTGTAGATACCCTGGATCTCGGAGGTGCAAGCGAGGTTTTCATAGGAGAGATTATTGAGAGTTATGCAGAGGAAAGATATCTCTGCAATGAGATTCCTGATATTGAAAAGATTGAGCCTATAGTTTTTTCAATGTATGATAACAATTACTGGGGAATAGGAGAGCATCTGGGCAAGGCCTGGTCTGCCGGGAAAAATTTTGGTGAGGGCAGTAACGAAAAAAAAGCTGAAAACAATGAGCGGAAGGGAAATAAATTTCATTGCAAGTGTGATTGGAAGGAAACGAGCAAAAACGAATAACTGTAGAATTGGCCTTTTACCGGAAAGGCTGTTCTGAGCATTTTTTTCAGCTCACAGGTTCTTTATTTGATGGGAAAGGGGGATTACTACATGAAAATAACAGTATTCAGCGGGAGCCATAAAGGCAGAGAAGGAAACACTCTAATTATGGTTGAGGAATTTCTGAAAGGAGCAGAAGAAGCCGGAGCAGAAACCGAAAATATTTTCCTGATCGAAAAAAACATTGGGTACTGCAGGGGAAAATTTGAATGCTGGCTCAGAACGCCTGGAAGGTGCACAATCCGGGATGACATGGATGACCTGCTCCCAAGATTTATGGCCTCGGATATTGCAGTATTTGCATGTCCCGTTTATTTCGATAATGTGCCGGCTATTATGAAAAATTTCATAGATCGGCTTGCTCCTGTGCTTTTACCTCATTTTGAAGAGGATGAAAGGGGTGAGTACAGGCATGCAAAACGCTATGAAAAGTTTCCGAAAATTGCTGTGATCTCAAACGCCGGACTGCCGGGCCAGACAAATTTTGAGGTTGAAAGCCTTTTCTTCAGGAGGCTTGCAAGAACTTTTCACACCGAACTCGTTGCCGAGATTTACAGAGGAGAAGGGGAAATTTTCCGGGGCAAAAGCAATAT
>CAZSVY010000002.1:0-2689 GCA_964610495.1 uncultured Methanosarcinales archaeon | reverse complement strand
TACCGGTTTCACTGGTTCGGCTTTCAGCCAGCCGGAATTCGGTTTAATTCGATTTTTGTTAATGATTACCTGATTACCTTTTCTGCACGACAAGCAGCCCGTAAAGAATTGTTTTTGGGACAGGAGGGTTCTCAGGTATACCTTTTGCAATCCTTTCTTCAGGATAGCCTAGGTTTTCACAGGTATAAAGTTCGGCTTCCATACCCAGCTCCCTCAGGACTTCTGCAACCTCAAGTGAGCCGAAGGTTTCTTCCGGCAGCAGGAAAATGTTTCTTCCGTTCTTTAATTCCCGGATCAGTTCGGCTTTTGCAGGTTCGGAATCCCTGCCATGCGCCGTAATTGCACAGAGATTGGTCAGGTTCACTCGTGTACGCGCACAGGCCACCTGCATCGAAGAAATCCCCGGAATTACCGTATCCTTTTCCCCTGCGAATTTCCCGAGCCCTGAAAACATGGGGTCGCCTGTGGATAAGATGACCGCATCGGCTGGCAGGAGATGGAGCGACTTATAGTCCTTAATCGGTTTTGCTTCGCAGGTAATGTATTCCTGCGCAATTTCAAGGGCTCTTTTTGCGCCATAAACCACAGAGGCTTTCCTTATAGCCTTTATTCCTTCTTCCGTGAGCATTCCGGGCCCGACTCCGACTCCTACCACAATCATTGTTTTCTTCCCCTTTGCCTGTCAAATTTTTTAATTTTTCAGTTAATTTTTCAGTTAGTTTTTCAGTTATTTTTTCAGTTAGTTTTTCAGTATTTCCGGCTTAACTCTCGCTTTTGCTGTCCATCAGGACCGAACCATCCCTGTCGATTACCACGATTCTTGCGCCTTTCCCTTTCTCGATTGCCATCGCAAAGGCTTCTTTCAGGCGTGCGTGTTCAGGCGCTTTTTCAAGCATCTCGACAACGGTTGCGTATCCGCTGCTTTCAAGCATGTTCGGGTTTCCCCATTTAAGGACAAGGCCGGGAAGTCCGCAGATAATTACATCGCCGGAGGCGTAACCAAGCCCTTCTGAGATCCTGCTTCCGACCATAACAACGGTATAATCAGGGAAAAGCATGTGAGAGTAACGCATTCCTATCCGGCCTGTGGTCAGGACCACCTTGTCCGTGCAGCGGATCAGGTCTCCTTTCATCTCTCCCAAGTGATCGTTCCAGGGCTCAACAAAACCCGTGCTCCCAAGTACGGAAATCCCGCCTTCCACCCCTATCCTGCTGTTCAGGGTTTCTTTTCCGATCCTTTCCCCATCCGGAATTGAGATTGTAACCTCAGCTCCTCTCAGGCCCAGCTCCTCTACGGCTTCCTGCACTGCGGCCTTTATCTGTTCCATTGGTTTCGGATTAATAGCCGGCTGGCCTCTCGGAACCTGGAGCCCGTCCCTTCTAACAATTCCTATCCCTTTTCCTCCGAAAATTCGGATTCCCTCGGATTCCCTGGCTTCGCCCACAAATTCAAGCCCCCGGGTAATATCGGATTCGTGGTCGTTCCGAATCTTTTTCACAACGGCACGCCCCTGCGAGGTCTCGCTGACCTCAAGCTGAGCTCTCAGTCCCACAGGAGTCGGGACGGAAACACTGTCAACCGTTTTCTTAAGAGAAAGGACAGCAGCTTTTGCAGCAGCACTTGCTGTGGTTCCTGTAGTGTACCCTCGTTTGAGAACAGACCCGTCACTCAGAACCACAATCATCCCGGATGCCACTTTTGTTTCAAGTTCTTCCCTGGGCAGTCCGGTGCGGACAATCCATTCTTCAGGGATCTTGAAATTGTTAACAGGATCTATCATGGAAGAATACTCGGAGGTTTTTTATTATAAATGTATTGACGTGAAAATCGGAAAAGAGCCCAATTGATTTTCGGGATAAACCTTGCCGTATTTCCCGGCTTAAATTACTGGATTTCGGAAGAGACTCAGCTAATTAAAAACTACAAGCTAATTAAAAACTACAGAATTATAGAAAAAAAGTATAGAAAAGAGGTGGCATCATTCCAGGAGTGGGGATTTGTTTTTCGGAAATTGGGGTTTTATCCTGGATTCTGGAACAATTGGGGGGTCGTTCCGTTTTGGGATTTTGGGGGGGTTGGTGTGTGAAAAATAGCCTTGCGGAATGATGCCTATTCAGATGCCAGTACTCGCCTGACACCCAGTACTACATCATAAGTTATATTATATAAATATATAGGAAACTCAGAACAATTTTTCAATATAGAAGTATGTCGGGTGACCGTGTAAATCTCGCCTATATATCATCTATATAACCTTTATAGATTGATCTGTAGGTTACATTTTATAACCGCGCTGAAGCAAATGCCTCTTTGGAATATAGCTCACCTTACTCTAAAGAAATCGGGAGATCTAAAAGGGAATATAGCAATGGACTCTATTTGAAGTCCCGGTGAAATTAAACTTTATTCGGGAAATCCAGGGAGAACTGAACTATTATTTTTTATGCTATAGACCTTTTTTACGGAACTCTTGCAAACATGCGATCCAGTTCTCCTTTCGTAAATGTGATCACAGTGGGCCTGCCGTGCGGGCAGGAATAGGGATTTTCAGCCTTCTTAAGCTGCTCTCTCAGCTCCTCCATCTGTCTGGGATTACAGGCTGCTCCCCCTTTAATCGCGGCCCTGCATGCAAGGGTCTTGCAGACCTTTTCCGAGATTCCTGTATCCTTTTTAACTTTTCCTGAAGCC
>CAZSVY010000001.1:0-15751 GCA_964610495.1 uncultured Methanosarcinales archaeon | reverse complement strand
AAATGCCTTTATTGTATCAGCCAGGGAATTTAAAAGATTTCAGAAGAAAAACCTCTGAAGAGCTTAAATCGAGCCTTGAGTGAAGAAGAATAGAGATTAATGGGAACAAATAAAACTGGAATAGTACTTCTTTTTGTTTAGCATAGTCTCCAGTATATTAATTGTTCTCACTTTAGTTATCAGTCATTATTTAGCCGCGATTCAGATTATTCGGCCATCGTGCGTCGTATTTAATTGATATCTATTCAAAGCTACTCACCTACCGGTTATTTACCATAGTTACGTCTGGATATGGAGACAAGGCCTTTGGCAACTACCAGTGCGATAACACCTATCAGTACTGCAGTTAAGAGCACCATAAACAGGTTTTCCTCGTCGGCAAATTTGAACATGAAATAAAATAAAATGATGTTTAATATTGCTCCGATGCCCACCAAGGCTATTGCCGGGCCCCCTAAAACTTTTCCAGTATCCCTGCCCATTGTCCAATCCATCCTGAAATAATTCATCAAACTAAGGTTTAAAACTTATAAAAACCAAATTCGATAATTAAATTAATTGAGTTTTAACAAAGATAAACTCTTCATAACAGGAACCAGAGGCGAGAACTCACGGATAAAGTAAGCCTGTAGCTAAGCGTAATGGTTCCTGAGAGTTATCAAAGAATTGAGGTAATTGCATATAAACCTTAGGTAATTGCAAGCCTCAAACTCCGGATAAACCGGGAATTTCAGATTTGGAAAATAGGTTATCTAAAAACAGGAGAAAAATAGTACGATATTATTAATACGGCCTCATTTTTAGTACGGCCTTTTAAGTGATTGCATTGTTATTTTTAAGTAGATGCATTGTTATTTTTAAGTAAACGCATCGTTATTAAGTAAATTAATTATTATTTTTTAGTAGATATTTATCTTTTTTAAAAGCTCCCTTAGAAAGCCGGACTCATTAAAAGCTCAATATCAGAGAAATTCAAGGCATAGAGATACGTAGTACTCTCTGGCAATCCTCTTGAGCCAATCAGGCACCAGACAATGTCTGTCAACTATAAGCTCATTCAGATAGTATAGAGATTCCTCGGTTTTACAGTCACAGAGCCGCTTTATGGCCGTTCTCCGTCCCCATGCCGATCTTTCGTTATCAATGGCTTCAAGGTAAAGCTGGTATTCTATACTGTCTTCCATTACATTATAAATATCTACCAATCATATAAATATTGGTATTGTGCGTCCGGAATTAAAATATGTTACAGATATATCCTGCCGGATACCTTTTCCTGTAGCTTTTTAGAATATTAAAGAGAATCAATAAGTTAAAAGAGAGTATATAAATCAAAAGGCAATCATAAATTAACAAATAACAAGATATATAAAAATTTTATGTATAAAAGGAAATTATTGAGAAAATCAGTATAAAATAGATCACCAGGATCTCAATCGAAGATATAAAAAGATTACAGCGATTTTATACGAAATAGAAAAAATAGGAAAATAGAATTCTCATACAGTGATCAGTTGATGAGAATTCCTGCACAAGGTCTTTTGTTCGCTTTTGTTCGCTATGCTTTAGTATGTAAACATTGACTAAAAACAATATATAATTAACGGGAATTAAATTTTAAACCCGGAGAGATATTGGTTGACGTTGAAATGTTTAACGAGAATAATTATTTTAACCGCGTTACCAATTTTTTGCTGGAGTAAATTATTTAGAGGGAAAGTGCAAAAACGGAAAAATGAAAGAGGAAAAAACCTGTCTATACTTTATAAAGGTCTTTAAAGTATTTCTAATTTTACTTATCCTTACTGTGAAATAAACTACTTAATAATAATAATTGGATAGATCCACCGATAATACTTGAATGTATCTGTTAATTAAATACATTCAATCAAATACATTCACCAATAATGACTGGTCAGACCCACTAATTTTAATCTAATAGATTCACTAACAATAATTTAATAGATTTATCTTGAGCTTATAGCCTTTACAGGATCGAGTTTTGCTGCCTGCTGGGCAGGATAGATCCCGGCAATTAAATTCAGGAGAAAAACCGCGACAATAATGAACAGAATATCGCGAACGCGAACTATGATCGGAATGGTGGTAAGGCCGCCATAGAGTTCAGAAGAAGCCAGGGGGATTTCGTACTGGCCTATTGCCAGGGCTATTGCAACCCCTGTTAGGGTACCGACAAGGGCTCCCAGCAGACCGAGAATGCCGCTCTGAAGAAGGAAAATTTTCCGGATACTTGAAACGGTGGCACCCATCGCGCGAAGCATACCTATCTGGCGTGTTGCGCCGATAACCGTCAGATTCAGAGTGCTGACCACGCCGAAAGAAGCGATTACGACAATTAGGCCTAGCACGACGTTATTGGAGGTACTTTCAATGGCAATAGTCCTGAGGATTTCGGGATTTGTTTCGGTCCAGCCTCTTGCCTCATAGCCTGTTTCTTCGATCTCGGCAGCAACTTCCCTGTCCCTGTTAAAATCCTCAAGCCTGACAGAAAGACCGTTAATCACGTCCGGAACATTATAGAACTCCTGGGCGGTATCCAGGGAAGTATAAGTAAGGGATTCGTCCAGAGGAGAGCCGGTATGAAAGATCCCGACAACCCTCAGGGAAAGCGGATTTGCATTGGGAAAAGACACATCAACGGAATCGCCGAGATTAAGCTCAAGCTTATCTGCCAGCTTCGAGCCAATTACCACCGTGTTCCTGGAATATTCAAGCTCCCTGAAATCTCCTTCCACCATATCGGCTTCAATTGCACTGATGCTGTTTTCCTGTAGAGGGAGAACGCCTTTCAGCTCGGCGTTAAGGGAATTTGCCTTGAACCTGAAGGAAGCTTCTCCCGTAAGAAAGGGAGAAACTGCAGAAACACCTTCGATTTTGCCAATCTCGTCAACAAGGGTTCTGTAAAGGTAAATATAGTCTTCACCTTCCTGCGGCGATACCGAGACGTGAGGAAGTTTATTCACTGTAGTGCTATAGAGCTCGCCCGTGAAACCAACCATAAGCGCCTGGGAAACAGTAAGTACCATAACGGCAAGAGCTATAGCTCCAACTGAAAGAATTGTCTGGAATCTTCTTGCTCTAATCTGCCTGAGCGAAATAAAAAGTTCGTAGCGCATTGGTTCACAGCTCTGTTTCTAAGGTTTTCCTGTCACCTTTAATTTGCAGTTTCTTTTCTCAGTTTATCTCTCTTTGAACTTGTATTTCTTTGAGCTTGTATTTCTTTGAACTTATGTTTTTTTGAATTTATTTTTCTTTGAACTTATTTTACGCTATATTCATCCGAATAATCATGAGCGTATACACTTCAAATATTGCCCACAGGTAAAATGACGGGATTCAGCTTCGAATCTTCCTCAAAAAAACCGACACCACAATAAGCCCTGTAATTCCTGCAACTGAAGGAAACCCAGGAACGCCATTTTCATCATTCTCACCCGGAGTTACGGTCCCGTTGTCAGAATCGTTTACCTGGCTCACGTTTGGAGCCGGGGAAAGGTCGGACTGAATTATAGTTTCCCTGCGCTCAATAATGTCACCGTTGTTTCCCAGAAGCTCGATCTCAAGCCTGTAGACCCCTTCCGAAAGCCTCTGGCTCCAGGCAACCTCAACGGTCTCATCATCGTCATTCAGGAGCACTGGAACCCTTGCTCGGGTAGATTCTACCAGCCCGGGGTTTCCATTCCCTGAAGCTCCGGCCAGTTCATATACAGAGAAGACAAGGTCTCCTTCAAAAGGCACCTGGGAACGCCCAAAAACCGTTGCGCTCGCTCCGGTTTCATCTTCGTAGATATCGGTAATCTCAGCATCATCCCTGGCAGTGAACCGCTCGGTTGAGCTTATAAATTCCCTTTGAGGGGAATAGACCTGGATTTTGACCCGGCCCACATATTCCTTATTATTCTCAAGAAGCGTGCCCCAGGGAGCGGAAAAGACATCCGGAGCGCTGGTAAGCGATAATTTTTCGGTTCTTGTCGTATAAACGACATCCGAGCCATTTACAAGCATGTATTCGATATCAAAAAGTGAGGCTTCTTTTGGAGAAAGTGCAACACTCATTCCCTGGGAGTTCGGGACCAGGTCATTGACCTGCAGCCTTGACGCAGAATTGCTGCCATAAGCAAAGTTATATTCCGCCTCTGAGAGAACCTGCTTTCCCTCAAGAAGCCTGGCCCTCAGAGTATAAGATCCACGTTCGGGATTGCTGACATTCCAGAAACCAACCTTCGTGACTTCGACATTCGCAGGAAGGCTGCCAGCTAAAAGCACCTGCCTGTCAAGCGTTTTCTCACGCGTCCCTTCGGAACTTACAAGAAGTGTCTCAAGACTCAGATTTTTTTCTGGCTGGGTCGAGTAAAGAGTCACGTCAAAGGACTCAAGGTCACTATAAAGTTCGGCTATGCGAGCCGTATTCGCTTCTCCGGCAGGAGAGCCATCTGCTGCAAACGCTGGAGTGGCTGAGATGATAAATAAAATAAATAAGAAAAGCGCGGCTTTCATTGTCTTTTTTCCCCGATTCGATTACCAAAAAGATTGTTTTGATGTTATTTAAAAGAAATGTAGCGAGAAAAGGAAGTTTTTCGGTTTAAAGAGAAAAGATAAAACCCGATCAGGGATGAGAAGTAGAAAAAAGCACATAAGGAAAAGGAAAAATAAGGAAACAAAGCTTGAAACGAGAAAATAATAATTGAAATAAGAAAATGAAGCTTGATAAGAAGATAAAGGTTGAAATTAAAGGTTGAAATAAGAAATAAAGCTTGAGAAGTAAAAAGCCTGAAATCGGGTCAGTTTTTTAAGTAGATAAACAAAACCTGCAGTGAATCCGAAACTATTTATTCTTTAGTTAAAGTATAAGAGGATAAATATTAAAAATAAACAAGTTTACTTGATTTGCATCCTCAGGGGAAAAATAACGGCCAATTTATTAAAAAATATAAAAGTAAGTGTTAAAAAAATAAGTGCTCGAGCAGAAGGTGTGGTAAAAATGGAAAAGAAAAGCGTTTTGATCCTGGGAACCGCCTCCCATGTTGGGAAAAGTTCAGTCGTGACTGCCATATGCAGGATCCTATCGAGAGAATACAGGGTTGCCCCCTTCAAGGCTCAGAACATGAGCCTGAATTCCTGGATCACAAAGGACGGAAAGGAAATCGGAATTGCCCAGGCAATCCAGGCAAAAGCCGCAGGCACCGAGCCCACTGCCGACATGAACCCTGTCCTTCTAAAACCCAAAGGAGACTGCGTTTCCCAGATAATCCTGCTGGGAGAACCTTATGCTGACAGAAGCGCAGGCCAGTACTACGATTCCATTGCAGAGATGAATGAAGTCCTCGAAGGGGCTCTCGAAAGACTTTGCAAGGAACACGATATTATTGTCATGGAAGGGGCAGGCGGGGCTGCCGAAATTAACCTCTACGAAAGGGATATCGTAAACGTCGGCACTGCAAGGCTTACTCAGGCCCCTATAATTCTTGTTGGAGATATAGAAAGAGGAGGCGTTTTTGCAAGCCTTTACGGCACAGTTGCACTTCTTCCCGAGGATGTACGGAAAAATGTCAAAGGATTTATAATCAATAAGTTCAGAGGCGACCTGGAAATCCTGAAGCCAGGCCTGAAACAACTTGAAGAAAAGACAGGCATCCCGGTGCTTGGAGTCCTTCCTTATTTCAAGCTCAATATCCCCTCGGAGGACTCGGTCTCGCTTGAGGATAAAGAGGGCGTAAAAAACGAAAAAGATATCGAGATCGCAGTTATCCGCCTGCCCAGGATCTCGAATTTTACGGACTTCGAACCCCTTGAAGGACTTGCTAAAATCCGCTATGTAGAGCTTGACGAAGACATCGGAACCCCGGACGCGATCATGATCCCGGGCACAAAGAATACGGTTAACGACCTGCTCGACCTTAAGGCAAGCGGGATGGCCGGGAAAATTCAGGCCTTTAAGGGGAAAGTCCCGATTTTCGGGATCTGCGGCGGTTACCAGATGCTCGGCAGGACAATTTATGATTCCGGGATCGAAAACGGAGTCGAAGCGGAATTCGAAGGTCTTGGACTTTTGGATATAGGGACAAAGTTCGGAGAATACAAAAAGAGAACAATCCAGGTCACGAAAAAAGTGAATGCTTACGGCCCGATACTGGCTCCTATAGACGGGGAGGAGATAAAAGGATATGAAATCCATATGGGGATAACCGACTCCTACCGCAATGTATTCGGAGATGACGGCGCAATCGACGAGGCCGGCCTGGTAATTGGCACCTATCTTCACGGGCTCTTTGACAACAGGAATATAAGAGATGCCCTTATGCGCTACATTTACGAGAAAAAAGGGCTTGAGTACAGGCCTGAGAATACCGTGACCGAAAGCGACGCCTACGAAGAACTCGCAAATGTAGTTGAGCAGAACCTTGACATGGAAAAAGTCTACGAGATAATTGGAGTCTGAAAAAATGAGTATGTGCAGTATCTAAATACTGCATGTGTCGTGATCTTCAGGTGCTGTTAGGCAGAACACCTGATGAAACTTATTTTTAGAAAAGGGGCTGAGCGTAAAAGAAGTATAGGGTAAAAAAGGTATTAAGCGGTTTCAGGAGAGTATTGGGAATAGTCGGAACTAAAAACTATATTATTGGGGAATAAAGTACAGTATTCGCGGAGGGTATAACCGACCTCCAGAAACCGCTCAATAATAAATAATTTATTGTCAATTATTTATGCATTGTGAATTTGTTCTATTATAGTTTCGAATTTTAACATTTATGTTAAAGTCCCCACATATCTCTAAACCTGAAAACATACCTGCACCCTGTTTATTCTCTTTTCTCCTCACTTTCGGTGGTTTTAATTCACTATACCTGCAAACCAGCTCAATACAGAAATTCCCAGTCGGGTTCCGCAACCACGAAAGAAAAAAGACCCGGAAGAAAAATAGTGTCCGTGCTCCCTTTCTCCCGCTACTTCCAACAGGCGTCAGCTCTGGCCTTAACTCACTGAAACCTCTGTAGTGGCGAGAAACACTGAAAACACGGAAAAGATTTAACGCTATAAATCAATTCGCCTGCGCGGGCGAAAGGCAAAATTACTTTCCTAATTATCCATCCCCAGCGAGTAAAAAATAGTTTCTCTTACCCATAGTTACCCCTCTTGAAATAGACTCCGTTTTTTATTTATGGTTTAGTCCGGCTGAATGAACAAAGCAATCTTTTTGCCCTTAAATCAGCCCTCTTGAGCGCAACCGTTGCGCCGGTTGATCACGCCGACAATTCCGTTTCCAGGGGTTTTTGATCAAACTTTTTTTCAAAAAGTTTGCAATCAAGCCTTTTTCTAAAAGTTTTGCGAATCTCGGGCGAAAATACGTAAAATTTCTGTCCCATGAATATGCCCTCTTGAGCGCAGCGAAAAGGGCGCCGTCCTCCCGAGACGGGACTCGGACGGCGACTCGGGCGGCTCAGAACATCTGGACCTGCATGCCGAGTCCTTTACTGATAGCCCTCTCATAAACAAGGTGTGCGCTTGCAACGTCCTGAATTGCAAGGCCTGTTGAGTCGAAGATCGTAATTTCCTCATCACTTGTCCGGCCTGGTTTCAGGCCGGCGATCACTTCGCCGAGCTGGGCATGAATATCGTTTTCCGAAATGTAATGCTTTGAGAGAGGAACGTTTACTTCTCCGGAATGGAGCGCCTGGACCATATCGTCCACAATTACCTTGGACCGGAGTAAAATTTCGGGGTCAAGTTCTTCTTTTCCTATCGCATCCGCCCCTATTGCGTTTATGTGAGTGCCCTCTTTGATCCACTGAGCCTTTACGATAGGTTTTCTGGTCGGAGTGGTCGTGACAAGGATATCGCAATTGCAGACCTTCTCAATGCTGTCTTCATAACGGATTTCACAGGGAGTAATATCTGCCATTTCCCGGATAAACTGTTCAGAACTTTCTTTTGTCCTGGAAGTGATTCTTACCAGTTCGGGTTCAAAAACATTGCAGAGAGCTTCGAGCTGGGTCTTTGCCTGGTTTCCGGCCCCGACCAGGCCTATAACCTTCGAATCCTTTCTTGCCAGATATTTTGCGGCAATCCCTCCTGCGGCTCCGGTCCGGATATCGGTCAGATAAGTTCCGTCCATAATTGCTACAGGAGCGCCCGTTTCCGGGGAAATAAGGACAATAAGCGCCATTACCGTGGGAAGCCCGCGATCCGGGTTTCCGGGGTGGACGTTTACAATTTTCACGCCAGTAATATTCTCTTCTTCAAGATATGCAGGCATTGTCCGCAGGTCCCCGTTATAAGCCGTATAATAGAGGTACGATTTGGGAGGCATCTGGACCCTGCCAAGCCCATGCTGCCTGAAAGCTCTTTCCACTACCTGCATATCAGAACTCATATCCATAACACTTTTTACTTCTTCCTGAGCCAGCCATAATACTTCCATAATATAACCCTCCAGCCGGAACCGTGAGCTGGCTCACAGCTGAAAACCAAGATAAAATTAAACAGAACCGAAATAAAAACCAAAGAGGCAAACCAACGGCCTGAGATCACACATTATTATTTTTATTTGCGCAGATATGTATATATAACATATATCTTCACTCATTTAAAGAACTCCCTTCCTAAAAGGAGACAACCGTTAATGAGAGATCTGCATGAAAGTTCAGCTGATTTTTCCGACCCCTGCCTGAAAGAAAAACGGCTCAAAGAAAAATTACTCAAGCCTGCGCGGGATATCCGGAGCATACTCCGATGGGATTATCCCAAGTTTTCGACTATCCGTTTCGTGGCTGACCATTTCCAGCTCAGCGTGGAAGAACGGCACATACTCACAAGGGTAATTATGCCCCCGGGCAGGATAGTTCCCAGGATCAATAAAAAAATGGCCTGCACAGGCATGAAAGACAGGAAGCTTCTCCTTGATGGATACAATGTTCTTCTCAGTGTGGACAGCCTGCTAAAAAAAGAACCCATGTGGTTCTGTGACGACGGCTACATAAGAGATACCCGCTATTATTTCAGCAAGGCAAAACAGGCCGAAGATATCGAAGAAGCCCTCGATGCAGTCCTCAAATTCCTTTCCGAAGCAGGTCCGAACTCAGTCATTTTTCTTTTTGACGCCCAGATAAGCCGGAGCGGGGAGCTTGCTGGTTTCATCCGTTACAAACTGAAAGAATACGGAATTTCAGGCGAGGCAAAAACCTCAAAAATTGCGGATTTCGAGCTGAAAACCGAGGGAGGAAATCCGGAAAAGAATCTGATTGTGGCAACTTCCGACGGAATTATCATAGATTCGGTCCTGCAGGTACTCGATATCCCTGCCTGCCTGATGGAAAAAATGGGAATTGAACCGGTAAGGCTGTTTTGACCGGTTACCAGGCACTCCGTTTAAATAGCTCAGCCTGCCTGTAAATTTCTTCGGCGTCTGCGTACTGCCCTTTTTCTTTTAGCAAATCCGCATACCCGTGCAGGGTTCCGAAATGCCCGGGGTCAAGCTCAAGGGCTTTTTTATACTGAACCTCAGCTTCGTGCCTGTGTCCGAACCTTGCAAGCAGCCTGGCGTACTCGCAATGAGCCTCAACATCTTCAGGATTCAGTTTAAGAGCATACCTGAAGTGTACCCTTGCCCCATGAATGAACCCGTGTTCTGCAAGCAAACGGGCATAGAAAAGATGCGGGCGTGGATTTTCAGGGTCAGCTTTGAGGGCTACTATGTAATGTTTTTCAGCATCAAGGGGTTCTCCTTTTTCTTCAAGGAGACGGGCATAGCGGAAATTGGATTCCACATGGCCAGGTTCAAGCTCAAGAGCTCGAGTATAATGGTAGCTTGCTTCGGTTCTTTCCCCGCGTTTAGAAAGCAGAATCCCGTACCCACAATGGGCGCTCACATTTTC
This sequence comes from uncultured Methanosarcinales archaeon, assembly GCA_964610495.1. Lineage (GTDB taxonomy): Archaea > Halobacteriota > Methanosarcinia > Methanosarcinales > Methanosarcinaceae > Methanosarcina. Next base: position 5,855 of record CAZSVY010000001.1, on the reverse strand, counting down.
CCGGTCAAGAAGCAAAGCTCTGCTGTATATTTCTTCGGCTTCGTCAGTTTTTTTGAGCCTGTAAAGCAGGCAACCGTAGTTGCAAAGCGTTTCTACGTGGAAAGGATTAAGTTCCAGGGCCTTTTCGTACTGAACTCGTGCAGCATCGGTTTCCTCCGTCCTCGCCAGAACTGTCCCGTATGCGCAAAGAGCTTCAATATTTTTGGGATCCTCTTCAAGCATTTCTTTGAATTCCCGTACAGCAAATTCATCAAGTCCCAGCAGAAAAGCCGTTTTTCCCGCCTCCATAAGCGTATCTTCCCGGACTTTTCCTGAGAATAGCGAGGCGCAAGCTCTGGAAATTACATATTTTTCCCTGTACATCGAATCTTTACCAAAAATAGATGAAAGTTTCAGCAGGATTTCCTGGGAAAGCGCATGCTCATTTGAGAAGGAAATGACAAACTCAATGACCTTATCGAGGTCACAATTATCGGCTGCAACTTCTTCGATTACATGAAAAACCAGCTTGTCTACAGCATCAATCTCCATGCCTAAAAACCTCCTGAAATTTACCTCTAAAGAGACTTTACTGGCTGGATATAAATAGTTGGCTGTATAACTGTATTAATAAAATATAAATAATTGACTTTGTAAGATCTCGAAAAATAATCAATTAACCAGAACTCAGAAAAATCGAGAAACCGGAAAGAGAGGATCAGATGGACTATTCCTCCCTGAATCTTCACATTAAGGGTTTCCTAATTCGTTCAGACCGTGCTTACACGTAAACTGGCCTTATCTGGACTCTTTGTCTCTTCCTTCCGGTCCCATTCAGACAACTTCTTCCCAATCTATTCAAACCCTGCTTACATGCAAACTGTACCGCGTCTCTACATCGTATGTACCTTTAAGTTCTTCTTCAGTCAGTATCCCTTTTTCTATCAATCTGCTGAGATTTCTCCTGTCAACCGATTCGACTATATCCCAGAGATCTTTCTTCATAAGATAAGGTTTTAATCTGTTTACGCGCCAGAGCTTCCATTCGACTTTCTGCCGCCTGAGTTCCACATTTCCTATTCTCAATACATCGATATCTTTTTCCGTCAGGGTATTGAGAATACGATTTCTCAACTCCTCTCTACGCTTTTCCAGAACTGAAATTGCAGAGACAACATCATCGTATTCAAGCACAACATCTGTAAGATCCATATCTTCAGGATCCTGCTCATTGATATCAAGTTCCACTATTCTGCCCCCCTTATATATCCCGGATAAAAACTTTCATAATTCTATTTAGTTAACTGGATCTTTAATTTACTGGATCTTTAATTTACTGGGTTTTTAATTGCCTGGATTTTTAAGCTTATTAATACTTAATTTTAGACTTTGGCATTTATAAGCCTGCCTTCACAAACGAAAATTGAGAACCTGATGGCATATGCGCGTGCCGGAAGCATTTCTCTTTGAGGCTTGGAAATGTTTATCGCATAAAAATTCCCTCTCGTATGTAACAGAAGGATTCGAATTGGCTTCCCTAAGAAAAGAGTATAAAAGTATTTCCAGATAGGCCTCCCTGAGAGGCCCTTGAAGAGAGGTGATCCCGTGGTATCAGGAAAGGTTTCCAGGAAAATTGCCGCAAAAGAAGAACTTCTTCTCCTTCTACCGGAAATAGACCGCATTTTTGAGTCGGAACCTGCCGTGCTTCGAATTGATACCGAGCAGGTAATGGTTGTTGGGGATATTCACGGGGATTTTCAGGCCCTCGAATTTTTAATAGAAAGAAGGGAAGAAATGAATTGTAAAAATCTTATTTTTCTCGGAGATTATGTGGACAGAGGACCGCAAGGTACCGAAGTTCTTATAAGACTTTTCCGGTTGAAGCTTGAAGACCCTGAGCATGTATTCCTGCTCAGGGGAAATCACGAAACTGTGGATATGAATCTCTACTACGGTTTTTTTGAGGAAATAGGTTTAGATCAGGGGTTTCTCCTGAAGGTCAGCCGGACATATGATAAAATGCCGATCGCAGCTGTACTTTCGGGGCACACGTTCTGCGTACATGGGGGGATTAACGGAGCAGGCAGCATTGATAATATCAGGAAGGAAGAGGCTTTTCCCTATCTCTGGAATGATCCTTCGGAACGTCCCGGACTCACCGCTTCAACCAGAGGTTCGACTGTAAAGGAATTCGGGCCAGACATTGTAGACGGTTTTTTAGAGACAAATAATCTGAAAAGAATAGTAAGAGGTCATACAGCCCTTGAGGAAGGATATAAGTGGTGGTTTGGCGGAAAACTGCTCTCCCTCTTTTCCTGCCCGGACTACGTCGGACTCGGGAATGCGGCGGCTTTTGCCCTGTTTGAAAAAGAGGAGATAAAACTGTTTGTCTTCGGGAATCAGCAGGAATAAGAGAAAGCTTACTGTAAGAGAAAGTTTACGCTTCTTGAACTGTTACTTTACTGAAGACTCTACTGGTAATAGGTCCAGAATGCCTGGATTCGTATCCCGAGGATTAATCAAAAGTAAAAAAGAAATGCCGGGTTGGATGTTACTTTGGTAGGGAAACAGGTTAGGGAAACTTAATACAAAGTTCCGGACTTATGTTTAATCCAGGATGATCCAGGTTTCTGTCATTTTGCTTCCTATATCCGGGTCAAGCTGCATGGCCTTCATGTACTCCTTTTTGGCATCGTCAAAGCGCCCCATCTTCCTCATAAGAAGGCCGTAGCTGTAGTGAAGGGGAGGATAATACGGATTCAGGACGAGTGCCTTCCTGTATTCGTCCTCGGCTTCGGATAAGCGCCCGATCTCCGAAAGAAGGTTCCCGTAGCTGTAATGTCCTTCGGCACTCTCCGGGTCCAGACTGAGCGCTTTTTTGTACTCCATTTCAGCTTCGTACCGCCTTCCAAAACGGGCCAGGAGATTTGCATAATTGGAGTGAACTTTTGCATCGTTTTGATCAAGGGCAAGAGCTTCCATGTACTGCGCTTCGGCTTCCGAGACCCTGCCTTCTCTTGCAAGGAGGTTTCCGTAGTTAAAGAGAGTCCGCCTGTGTCTGGGGTTAAGAGAGAGAGCTTTCCTGTACTCGATTTCGGCTTCTGAAAAACGCCCTAAAAAAGAAAGTAAAACTCCGCAGTTGTGATGGAGGCTTGGATCTTCAGGGTCCAGTTCTATTGCGAGCCTGTATTCCTTTTCCGCATCCCTCAGTCTTCCCAGCTCAAAAAGCAGGTTTGCGTACCCACCTCTGGCAGGAACATAGTCAGGATCAACCGCAAGCGCCCTTGAGTAGTATTCTTCGGCCTCCCTTACATATCCGTACTCGGTCAGGAGGTAAGCATACCCTGCACTTGCTTTTACATGCTCTGGAGAGGTTTCAAGTACCGCTTTATATTCCTTCTCAGCGTCTTCGGTTTTCCCGGATTCTAAAAGAAGTTCGGCATAGGCACACCTTACATCTCCGCTCTCTGGATTTTCTTTTAGAACCTCAAGATAGCTTGCTTCCGCTTCAAGGTAAAAGCCCAGAACGTGCGCCGCAGTGCCCAGCGCAAAACAGGCGTCCTCACGGAGTTTTCCGGAGGCCCTTATGAAACAGGCTTTTGCGAAAACATATTCTTCCATAACCATTTTCTGCTGCTTGCAGGCATTGGAAAGGTCAAGCAAGGTATTGGGGGAAAAGGATTTTTCTTCCGCAAGTTCCAGGACAAAATCAACTGCAGAGCATAGATTTTTCTGGTCGGCTCCGATCATTCCAATAACATTATATACAAAGTCGTCAATTGCATCGAAGTCCATATATCCGGCACCTCAGAAAAGTAAATGCCATTTTTTAGGGGATAAGTGAAACTATCAGTGTTAACATCCGGACTATATTTTACATTTGATAGAATATATTAGTGCGTGAGTAGTGCGTAGGGTTTCGGGTATAATATTATTTTATTTAATAGTGCGTTATACTACGAACATAATATTATAGCTATCATATAACAGACTATCCCTTTGTATCGCTAAATAAAACAGTTGCCTGCTTAAAGCAATAGCACTTTCCTGACAGAACATGCTTTGCAGGAGAAAAGTAGTCCTGTTAAAACAGGAAAAGCAGGAAAAATAAATATGTATCTATAAAAACGTAATGATTATTGCCTCCAACTGAAGAGGAAGGCCAGCAGATAAATTGAAAAGAAAGAGAGTAAATAGCCCTTAGAAAGGATTAAATAGTTAACTGGAGGTATATAACCTCAGAAAGGTAGATTCAAAATCGAGAAAACAAGTGCATCAGTCCTGGATACGGATCAGTTCCATCTGTATCAGTTGGGCTTATCAATTAACACATATCGATTAACCTGTGTCAATTAACTATGTCAATCAGTTTGTGTCAGTTAATCTGTGTCAATTAATCTGCGTCAATTAATCTGTGTCAATTAATCTGCGTCAGTTTTCTTTCTCTTCTTTGTTTACGGTTTTGTGGCTCTGTCCTGAACTTAATGATAATCCTGAAACGAGACCGATAGCTGCACCCATAGACATGCCGAGGATATAACCTGTAGTCTGAGAACCCAGTGCGGGACCGAGAACAAAATTTCCAAAGAGAATTCCAAGGGCTGCACCTGCTCCGATTCCCGGCGCCATCCATCTCCCACGAGGCTGCTCTGTTTTAGTGCCTTTTATTCCATTTTTCGTACTTTTTGTTTCTTTCATGCTTTTCTTCCATTATGGTCTGTCTTTGCCTTTCTCCTGCTGGCGTTGTGAGTTTAGTCTTAGCTGCTGGCCCTGCGAGTTTATATCATCGCCGGTATTGTGAATTTAGTTTCGGGCCCGGTGTAAAACTTAATATTAGATACTAAGCGTTGATACTCAGTATCATACTCATACAGACTCATACGTTTATTTATAAATCTCTCAGCGAATAGAATTCTTTGAGAAAATAGCCCAAAAGAAAATATATAAGAAGGGCAGTAGCTCCTCACTGTAAAATCTAGGATTGATATTTAAACTATTGTTAAGATATATTGAGAATTGTTAATAAGTACGTATCAGTACAAATAAATATCCAGAATTTTGAAAATGATCAACATGTTTTTTAAACTCTTCTCCGTTTTCCTGATTATCCCCATTATTGAGCTTTATTTGCTCATCAAGATAGGGGGAATGATCGGGGCTTTAAATACCGTGCTTGTTATCCTGCTAACTGCAAGCCTGGGCGCTTACCTGGCAAAATCCCAGGGTTTCCGCGTGCTCCGCGAGTTCCAGGAGGCGACAAGCAGGGGATATATGCCCGGAAACGAACTCCTTCACGGGCTCTTCGTGCTAATTGGCAGCTTTGCCCTTCTAACTCCGGGTTTCCTGTCCGATATAATAGGGCTCTCCATGCTCGTACCCCAGATAAGGGAGATCTATGTGGGAATAGCAAAAGGGGTTATAAGAAAAAAGATACAGAACGGTCAGTGGCAGATGAGAATGTACACGAATTTTCGATAACCTGAAAAAAGGCCATTAAGAATAAAAAGGCCATTAAGAATATAGAGATTAAAGTGTAAATATTTACGGCCGAAGCTATAATAACAATTGTTTAAGGTAAGCCATTTACCGCTTAAGATATAAGTTCGAAAACGTAAAGCAGCAGGGGAACCAGAAAAACCGTAACCAAGCCTGCAATTCCTATTGCAAGTCCGCTCATTGCCCCCTCGGTTTCTCCAAGTTCTATTGCCCTTGTTGTTCCAAGTGCGTGAGATGCGGTGCCGATTGCGACGCCGACTGCAACTTTATCTTTTATCCGGAAGCAGCGGCAGATAAACGGGCCCAGGACAGCCCCTGCGATTCCGGTAAATACGATTGCGGCTACTGTTATTGCAGGCAGGCCTCCTATCTGTTTTGAA